>DPKT01000123.1 GCA_003542385.1 Desulfomicrobium sp. | reverse complement strand
TGCGGGATTTCACTGAAAACGGCTGGGTAGTACGGGGGAAAACGGCCACCTCTCGGAGCGAAGCGACGCTGGATTTCTTCCTGTGTCTTTAGTGGCCGTTTTCCGTCAAGGGGGAGGTGTTCTTGCGCATGGAATCCCCCTTGAGTTCCAGGCGGTGGGCGTCGTGGACGAGACGGTCCAGGATGGCGTCCGCCAAGGCCGGGTCCTTGAACCGTTCATGCCAGGACGGTACCGGCGCCTGGCTGGTCAGCAAGGTCGATTTATTCCTGAAGCGGTCATCGAGGATGTCGATGATCTGTCTGGCCTGATCCGCCGACACGGGATCACGGAGCCAATCGTCGATGATGAGCAGGTCCCTTTTGGCGAGCTTTGCGGCAAGCTTCGGATACGAACCATCCACGACAGAGATGGTCAGTTCCCTGATGAAGTCCGAGAAGCGGTAGTAGATGGACCGATAGCCCTCGCGGCAAGCCTTTCGTCCCAGTGCGCAGGCGAGATAGCTCTTTCCGACTCCCGTCGGCCCCGTGATGATCAGGTTGTGGTGCCGGGAGATCCAGGAGCAGCCGGCCAGTTCAAGGTAGACTCTCTTGTCGAGCCCCCTCTTGGCCCTGAAGTCCAAGTCCTCGACGTCAGCCCTGGTTTTAAGACGCGTCTCCTGAAGGCGGCGGGTCAGCCGGCGGTTCTCCCGCAGCGTGTATTCCCGGTCCACGAGCAGCCCCAGCCTGTCCTCGAAGGACATGTCGTCGAATGCCGGCGAGCCCATCTGTTCCCGCAGCCCGTCCAGAAAGCCCTCAAGCTTCATCTGGGCCAGCTTTTCCATGGCCTGATTGATCAGCTCTCCGTACTCCTTGGATTAGTGGTAGAAGTCCGCGCCGCGGACGTTTGCATGGCTGCCGAAGGCTTCATCCTCCTCGGCTATCGAGAGCAGATCCTGCTTGTTCTCCAGGATGTGCATGACGTGTCTCCTGGTCAGCAACCCGAAGTGCAGGGCCCGCTGGCAGGCCTGCTCCAGACGTGCCCGTCCGTAAGCCTTCTCCAGCCTGAGCAAGCCGAGGCTGCTGCGGTATCCCTGTTCAGGGTGCGGGCGGACCTTGATGATGGCGTTGACCACGGCCAGGCCGACGGCTCCGGCAATCTCGTTCTGGCTCACTCCAGCCATGTGGAAGAGCCTCAAAACCTCATTCACCTTTCTCATGGATAACCTCTTTCGCGGCATGCCTCCCTCCTTTCTCGTCATGGAGGGACAACCTACCGCATATTCATGGTTATCCAGCGTCTTTAGCTTCTAAGTCATTGTGATCAAGAACAATACAATCGAAAACGGCCGGCCGGTGCAATAATCTCTGAAAAGTGGCCGCGATCAGAGTGTACGAGGTGGCCGTTTTCCGTTGTTTTGGGTGGCCGTTTTCGATTGCACGACCCGGCCGTTTTCACGTGTTCCGCGCCGGCCTGCGCGTAGAAATCCTCGAACCAGCCGTCCGGGTCGCCCTTGTCGGCGTATTTTTTTTGCCAGAATCTGCGTTGCGAGCTTTGGGTTGTCCATGGTGAATGATTTCCCTGTCCCTTTATGCCGTTATGCCACTCGCCGTAACCGATACAGCGTGTCGTCCCTGTTTTAGCCGCCCTTTCTGTTGTCCTCGAACATTTCGACAGGCATCGGGTGTTCCAATTTCCAGACCATCTTGATCGGTCGTTCGCTCTCGAAGCTTACCAGTTGCACCGGTCCCAGACAGGTGAAGGGGGCCGTTATCCCGTTTCTTTTCTTCTGGCCGCGGGCAAAGAGAAGGATCGTGTATCCGCGGTCCTGGTGATGGATCAGGTTCTGGCCGTCTGCATGATGTTGGGCGGTGTTGGCCTGGGACTCCCAATGCACCAGTTCGCGGTTGATCGGGTAGTCCGCGTACATGGTGCTTGGTGAAAACTCTTTTTCTGTTTTTTGGAATGTCACAAGCAGCGCGTAGGTTTTGATTTCCGCAAAATGCAGCACCCCAACGCCGGCTTGACCGGCTGATTCCAAATCCGCTTTGCCGAGGGCCGCTTGAATCTCCTTGATGCCGTAAAAGGCATGCAATTCCAGCGGACAGGCAAAGGGAAGTCGTATTCTATGGCCTGCTGTATGGCTGGATTCCTGCGACCATGCCAGTATCTCGTCCAGATCGGAGCAGATCGTGGGGTTTGCCGCCAATCGTGAAAACGCCTCCTCAAGTGAGGCGATGCCAACGTTGCTCCCTTTGTCACCCCAAATTCGGTAGTAGATCAGAAATGTCGAATCACCGGCCAGCGTTACGGCCTCGGAAACATTTCCATCCATGATCCTGCGAAGAACCTGACCATAGAGCGCCGCTTCGTTTGGACCGCTGATGAACGCCGCACGAATCAACGCCTTCTTCAACCGGTTCAAGTCCGGATCTGCGGGAATCGGCCCCAGTTGTGCCTTTGCCTTCCAGGCGCTCCATGTTTCTTTGGCCAGCAGCACCTCTGGATCGTAGTCATGATAGCGGATGAAATTGCCGAATGTCAGGTCCTGACCTGTCTCGTTGGTGAAAGAGTGGAGCCGTTCGGGTACCTGCACGGCAAGGCGCCTCAGGTTCTCTCGGATGTTCTCCAGGACGTATTCCCTCGACAGCCGGTCAAGCTGGATGGAGCAGCCGGCAGGCAGATGGGGGAAATCGAGTTCCACCTCCTTGTCGATGGCGAAACGGTGCCTCGGGAGGAGGGCCTTGAATTTGCTGTCTGCGCGGAACCGGCGGTGCGCCTGGCCGACAAAATCGAGGACCGTGAGGCAGTCTTTTTCCGGGGCATGACGCAGACCGCGTCCGAGTTGTTGGAGAAAAACGGTCAGGCTCTCGGTCGGGCGCAAAAAGAGGATCGTATTGACTTCTGGCACATCCACGCCTTCGCTGAGCTTGTCGACCGTGAACAGGAACGAAAGCGCGCCAGTTTTCAATTTGGTCAGCATATCGGCACAATCGTGTCCATTCACGCCGGAAACGAATGCGGCCGATGGAAGGCCGAGCAGGTTGAACTGCTCGGCCATGAACTGTGCATGCCGGATCGTGACACAGAATCCGATTCCTTTGAGAGTTTGCAACTCGGGCTCGTAGCGATGCAGGGCGGATATGATCGTCTCAACGCGCTGTTGTGCACGAACCTGATCCAGGACGTAGACGTTTTCGAGGGCGGATTCATCGTACCGGCCGTTGCTCCAGAACTGTTCGCCATTGATGGCAATGGGATCGGCCACCCCGAAATAATGGAACGGGCAAAGGAGTTTTTCTTCCAGGGCCTCGGGAAGGCGGATTTCTGCAGCAAAGCGATTGCCGAAATCCGCCGCAACGTTGCCGCCGTCCATGCGCTCGGGAGTCGCCGTGAGTCCGAGGAGAACCTTTGATTCGAAGTGGTCGAATACTGGCCTGTAGCTGTTGGCCACTCCGTGGTGGGCTTCGTCTATGACGATATAGTCGTAAAAAGTCGGGCCGACGTGTTTCCAAAGTTCTCGCGCCGAGAGCATGTTGATGGAACAGAACAGATGTTCCAGGCGACCGGCCTCGTGGGCGCCGACCTGCAACTCTCCAAAATTCTGGTCTCTCAGGACCTGGCGGAACGTTGTCAGGGCTTGCAGCAGGATTTCCTGCCGGTGGGCAACGAAGAGCAGCTTCGCCTGGCGTTTGTGCTCTTCATGAAACCGCTTGAAGTCGAAGGCCGCGATGACCGTCTTTCCGGTGCCCGTGGCGGCGATGACGAGATTTTTCCACCGGTCATGCAGAGAGCGCTCACTGTGCAGCGTCTCAAGGATGCGTTCCTGGAAAGGATGGGGGCGAAGATCGAAAAAGATCGCCGGGGCGGCCGCTTGCGGGTTTCTGCCCCTCGCGATGGCCGCGCGAAATGGCGCCGGGTTCTGCAGGTCGAAGGGCACGAACTCGCGGCTGTTCCAGTACGTTTCAAACTCGATGGAGAATTTGTCCAGGATGCGCGCCATGTCTTGCGCGGTGATCTTGAGATTCCATTCCAGTCCACTCGTCATTGCCGCATGCGACATGTTGGCCGAGCCGATGTAGGCCGTTGAGAATCCGGACTGTCGCCGGAAGTGGTACGCCTTTGCGTGCAGTCTGGTGCGCTCCGTATCGTAGGAAACGCGTACCTGTACGTTCGGCAGGGATGCGAGCCATTCCACGGCCCGGGCATCTGAAGCTCCCATGTACGACGTAGTGATCACGCGAACCGGAATGCGTCGTGCACGCAAATCCTCAAATGAGGCCATCAAGAGGCGCAGGCCGGACCATTTGATGAACGAGAGCAGAATATCCACGCCATCTGCCGAGCGCATTTCTTCGTTCAGTTCATGGGCCAGCTGCGGTTCTTGAGGTGAGCCCGTAAACAGGCTGCTTTCCGAGAGGGACGTGTGTGGACGAGGGACTTTGGACAGGCCGAAATTGAGCGGTGTGATTTCCAGTAAAAGAGGTTTTTGTTCCGGGACCAGGCAACGCCTGCGCAAGTGTTCCTTGCCGGGTTGCGCGGCGACCTGTTCGAGGATTGCGTTGCATAGATCCAGACGTCGATGCGGGTCCGACTCCTCGCGCAAGGCCTGCTCCAGCACCTTGGCTACGAATGAGGCGTAACGGCTCGGCAGCTCTTCTTGGTCGATTTTTCCGAAAACCGTCCTGAGTTCCGGATGTCGGTTCAGGGTGTCGCGCAGGAGTTCATCAAGAAGGGCATCGTAGAGGCCTGGCGCTGGCTGTCGCATCAGACTTTCCTGTTTCTCCGGGAAATGTATGCCTCCATGACCGGGATGTCCGCTTCAGCCCAGTCCAATGTGGGGAGTTGGCTTGGCATAAGCCAGACCATATCCGCGTGTTCATGGAGGATGAGCTCACCCTTTTCAATAGTGCAGATAAATGGGAGGAGCGTGATTGTGAACGTAGGATACTTGTGCGTACAGGCTGGCAAGCTGCTCGCAATTCGGATTTTGATCGCGATTTCTTCATGGATTTCACGGTGCAGGCATTCCTCAGGCGATTCGCCTGGATCTATCTTTCCCCCGGGAAACTCCCATTTGCCGGGCATGCTCATGGATGCGCTTCGTTGTGTCGCCAGAACAAGCCCGTCTCGCTCGATGATGGCGCACGTGACAGTGATATGTTTTCGTATGGTTGAGAAATCGTTTTCCATATGGCTGTTTCAATATGATGAATTGAAATTCGTCAGAAGTGTTCTTGTTGTGTTGTCAAAGTTTCGGGAACAGCTTTATGTATGGATTGGGTTGTTACGGAAAATCCATGGCGCAGTCCTTAGCTGAGCTTGAAGAGTTGCCGATGCCAAGCCAGATTCTCCGGCGCAGGGTAGTAACATTCTCTCTCCGGCAGGATCATGGGCCGGTGCGCGAACTGCTGGATGTGGCCGGGCAGGTTGCCGTCCCGGGTTATGGAGCGGGCGACGATGACGCGGTAGTCGTCGTCGAAGCCAACCAGGCCGCTGTCGAAGGTCCAGTGGCAGAGCTTGCACAGGGCCAGTCCGTTGGAGGGGCTGTCGTCGTGGGACACGGCCCAGTCCTTGATGTGGGCGGCGTCGACCGCGGTGCGGCTGTCCGGGGAGATGATGCGGATGCCGCACAGGGCGCAGCGGTGGTCGTAGACCTTGACGATGACCCTGCGGAATGCCTGGTCGCGGACGGGTTTTTCCACGGGTTGTTCGTAGGGCACCGGCGCTTCCCGGAGGAGGCTGTCGGCGTAGTTGAAGGCCGAGACTTGGGTATTGGCCAGATCGAGCAGGGGTTTTTCCAACATTGGGACGAAGCAGCGGCGAATCAGTCCCAGCCGAGCCGTTGCGCGGTTGATGGGGTTCTTCAGTCGTTCGAAAATTTCCTCGTCCAAAGACGCGAAGGCGTATCGCTCTCGCACGTTCCTCCAGGAGGACGGCTCCGTGGCGGGCAGCGCCTTGCCGGGGACCGGGTGGAGCGTCCAGAACCCGTCTGTCCGCAGATGAAAGAAGGGCAGGTGGATGCTCGGGCGCAGGCGGTCGGGCAGGATGGCGTTCCAGTAGAGCAGGAACGCGTCGGTCAGGTCCTGGTCGGGCACGATCCGGTTTTCCGTGACCCTGCCAGCCTCCATGAGGTCGAGCACGGCCAGGAGCAGGAATGGCTTGTACGGCGCCCGGCCGAGGGTCTCGGCCGGCCAAGTGCTTCTGTTGGTATCCTGACGAATGGGCGGAAAGGTGAATGGTGGCTCAAGCATGGGGCTTTGTAGCGTCCAAGGGAGGAAATGTCAGTAGGGGAATGCTCTAATTTTACTGCTTTTATCCGGTTCGAGGCAGGGACATGTCAGCTGATTTTTGGGAATTCCGGGGATTGAGCGAAGCGGTGATTGCAGGCGACGTTTCGTATTTGATTTGAAAATGTCTCGAATAAGCTTATGGTCGACATAAGTTTCAGCAGCAGGGTGATTCCTGAGCGGAGGTTGTTATGGACCACGACCAGGCTGCGATTTTGATTGTCATTGCGGGCACCATCGGCATGTTCATCTGGGGCAGGTGGCGGCATGACATGGTGGCGGTCGGGGCGTTGCTGGCCTGCGTCGTCTTCGGTTTGGTCGCTCCGGGGGAGGCCTTTGCCGGTTTCGGCCACCCGGCTGTGGTCACCGTGGCCTGCGTGCTCGTGCTCAGTCGCGCCCTGCAGCTTTCCGGGGCCGTAGACGTCTTGAGCAGAATCGTGCTGCCGGGAGACGCCAAACCCACGGCGAGCATAGCCGCGCTGGCTGCGCTGGGCGCTGTTCTGTCGGCGTTCATGAACAATGTGGGTGCATTGGCTCTGCTGATGCCGGTCGCCATCCAGGTCGCACGCAGGCTCGACCTCCCTCCGGGGAAGATTCTGATGCCTCTGGCTTTCGGGTCGATCCTCGGCGGCACCATGACCCTGATCGGAACCCCGCCCAATCTGATCATTTCAGGGTTTCGCGCCGCCAAGCCGGACATGAGCGCCTTCGGCATGTTCGATTTCTCCATGGTGGGCTTGCCGTTGTCCGCCGTCGGCATCGTCTTCATCGCCCTCGTCGGCTGGCGCCTGGTTCCGGCGCTGAAGCAGGCCGGAACCGCCGGTTTCGAGACCAGCACGTACATTACCGAGCTTCGCGTACCAGCGGGCAGCGCCGTCGAAGGCAAACAGGTCCGCGAGGTGACGGACGTGTTGGCCGATCTCGATGCGCAGCTGCTGGATCTGGTCCGCAACGACGTCTACGTGCGTTCGCCCAGGCCCGGCAAGATTCTGCGGGGCGGAGACGTCCTCGTGCTGGAAGCGAATGCCGGTGTCCTGGCGGAGGTGCTGTCCCGACTTGACCTCAAGTTGGAGGAATACAAAACGCAGGCGGGTTCAGGTGGTCCCGCTGGAAGCGATATCGGGCTGAAGGCGGCCGGCGGGGAAGGCTCCGGCATGACGGAAAACGCCGGCAGCTCCGGGCCGGACGCAGGTCTCGAAGAGCGCTTCGGCAAGCCCGAAGGATTCGCTCACGACACGGATGCCGGGTTGGCTGAAATGGCCGTGCTGCCGGAAGCCAGGATTGTCGGGAGCTCCGCGAGCGATCTGCTGCTGCGCAGCCGATACGGCATCAACCTGCTGGCCGTAGCCCGGCAGGGTGCATTCACCGTCGCGAGATTGCGTTCCCTCAAGTTCAAGCCCGGCGACGTGCTGCTCGTTCAGGGTCGGCTCGACGTCTTGAACGAGTTCGCGAACAGTTTCGGCTGCGTGCCCCTGGCGCAACGGGATCTCAGCATCCCGGACAAGCGGAAGGCCCTCTTGGCTGCGGGGATTCTGGCCGTGTCGGTAGTCGCGACCGCCCTGGGCCTTCTTTCCGCAGCGGTGTCCTTCGCTGCCGGGGTGCTGGCGTCCATGGCGCTGCGAACCGTTCCGCTGCGCACCGTCTACGAGGCGGTCGACTGGCCCGTGGTCGTGCTGCTGGGGGCGCTCCTGCCGGTTGCCGACGCCATGCAGAGCACCGGCACGGCCGACCTGCTTGCACGGCTGCTGCTGGAAAATCTGGCGCAGGGCAATGCCTTTGCCGGCCTGGTGGTGGTCATGGTCTCGACCATGTTGCTGACCGATTTCATGAACAACACGGCAACCGCGGCCGTGATGGCTCCCATCGGTCTGGGCGCGGCGCTTCGGCTGGGAGTCAATCCGGACACCTTTCTCATGGCCGTGGCCATCGGGGCTTCCTGCGCCTTCCTGACGCCCATCGGACACCAGAACAACACCCTGATCCTCGGCCCCGGCGGGTTCCGTTTCGGCGATTACTGGCGCATGGGGCTGCCGATGGACATTCTCGTCCTTACGGTAAGTCTTCCGCTGTTGCTCTTCTTTTGGCCGCTGTGACGGGTGCGGGCGCAACGGAGCCAGAGCGTCTCCACTGATCGCCATGTTCCAGCGCGAGAAGAAAGGCCGCCTGCCTTGTGGGGAGGCAGGCGGCCGTGGGGAGGGAGGGAGCCGGTGTACGGCAGTCCTCTCCGGCATCGTTCGATGACGGAGGGTTAGGGCAGCATCCAGCTCAAGGGGTAGGCTTGGAGATATGTCAGCACGCTGATGAAGATGATCATCGCGATGGAGTGTTTGAGGGTGAAGAGGAAGAGGTTGCCTTCCTCGCCGACCATGTTGGCCGCGGCCGTGGCCACGGAGATGGACTGCGGGGAGATCATCTTGCCGGTGACGCCGCCGGAGGAGTTGGCGGCCACGCACAGTTCCGGGGACACGCCGATCTGCTGGGCGGTGGTCATCTGCAGGTTGCCGAAGAGCAGGTTCGAGGACGTGTCGGAGCCGGTCAGGAACACGCCCAGCCAGCCGATGACCGGCGAGAAGAGCGGGAAGAAGTGGCCGGTCTGGGCGAAGGCCAGGCCCAGGGTGGAGCTCATGCCGGAGTAGTTCATGAGGTAGGCCAGGCCCACGATCATGGCGATGGTCACGATGGGGAAGCGCAGCTGCACCACGGTCTTGCCGAAGCAGGCCACGGCGCGGCCGGCGCCGTAGTTGGGCAGCACGGACAGGGACAGGATGCCGGCGATGAGGACGGCGGTGCCGGGGGAGGTCAGGTAGTTGAACTTGTACATGGCCTTGTAGACGGTGTCCTGGGCCACGACGGGCACGGTCTTGCTGATCAGGGAATCGAGGCCCGGCCAGGCGAAGGTGATGACCGTGGACTTCATCATGTCCTGCACGGGCTTGAGGCCCCAGATGAAGACCATGGCGGCGAGGATGATCCAGGGCATCCAGGCGCGGATGACCTCGGCCTGGGAGTAGTTGCAGACGGCCTTGCCGGTGGAGGCGGGCTCGTTGGGGAAGCGCCAGATGCTCTTGGGCTGCCAGACCTTCAGGAACATGCCCAGGCCGACGATGGTGGCGATGGCCGAGAGGACGTCGGGCAGCATGGGGCCGATGTAGTTTGAGGTCACGAACTGGGTGACCGCAAAGCAGAGCCCGGCCACGATGCACGCCGGCAGCACTTCCATGGAGCGCTTGAAGCCGCACATGGTCACGGACAGCCACAGGGGCACGATGATGGACAGGAAGGGCAGCTGGCGGCCGGTGATGGCGCTGATGTGCATGACATCGAGCTTGGTCAGTTCGGCCACGGCGATGATCGGAATACCCAGGGCGCCGAAGGCCACGGGTGCGGTGTTGGCGATGAGACACAGGCCGGCGGCGTAGAGGGGGTTGAAGCCCAGGCCGACGAGCATGGCCGCGGTAATGGCCACGGGCGTGCCGAAGCCGGCGGTACCCTCGATGAAGGAGCCGAAGGCGAAGGCGATGAAGATGGCCTGCAGGCGCCGGTCTTCGGTGATGGTGGCCAGGGAGCTCTTGATGATCTCGAACTGCCCGCTCTCGACGGTCATGTTGTAGACCCAGATGGCGGTGACGACGATCCAGACGATGGGGAAGATGCCGACCCCGGCGCCGTAGAGGAAGGAGGATGCGGCCAGCTGTGCGGGCATGCCCCAGATGGCCACCGCCACGATCAGGGCGCCGAGCACGGCCAGGCCCGCGGCGAAATGCCCCTTGGCTCTCTTCACGGCCAGCATGAAGAAGAGGATGTAGAGCGGTATCGCCGCAATGAGGGCGGATCCGACAATACTGTTAAAGGGGTCGTAAACCTGAATCCAATTCATAGAAGCTCCAAATGCGTTAAATGTTGTACCGGATTTTCCCCAAGCCAGAAGCGTTACGGCAAAAGCGATTTGCCGGCCTGCGCGGCCAACTCGTAGACGGGGCCCGGCAGGATGCCGAGCGCCAGGAGAACGGCCGCGAAAAGTGTGCCCAGAGCCAGTCCGCTGTTCTTGGTTTCAAGCGCGGATGACGGGTCATGCGTGTAGGCATGCCGGACCAGGCTCAGATAGAAGTAGATCGAGATGGCCGTGTTCAGGGCCGCGATGATGACCAGCCAGTCATAGCCCCGGCCCCAGGCCGCGGTCAGCAGGAAGAGCTTGCCCATGAACCCGGCGGTGGGCGGCAGACCGACCAGGGAGAACGCGGCCACGGCCAGGACGAAGGCGAAGACAGGGCTGCGCTGGTGCAGCCCGTCCAGATCCGCGTAGCGCATGTTCCGGCCGTCCTTGGACAGGTGGCAGACGACCCAGAAGCAGGTCAGGTTCATGAGGATGTAGATCAGCGCGTAGAACGAGGCCGAGGCCAGTCCCTCGGCGGTCCCGGCCACCAGGCCGATGACGACGTATCCGGCGTGAGCGATGGAGGAGTAGCCGAGCATGCGCTTCACGTCGTCCTGGACCAGTGCCGAGAGGTTGCCGAAGGTCATGGACACCGCGCCCAGGACGGCCAGGATGGTCATGCCGGGCTGACCCGGCACCAGAAGCGAGGCCAGGCGGACCAGGATGACCACGGCCCCGAGCTTGGGCAGGGTCGCGGCGTAGGCCGCCGTCTCGTTGCTCGTGCCCTGGTAGACGTCCGGGCACCAGAAGTGGAAGGGGAACAGGGCCAGCTTGTACATGAACCCGGCCATGAACATGATCAGGCCGACCAGGGCGCCGGGATTGGTGGCGAAGTCCCACGGCTTGGTCGTGAGCTCAGCGAGAAAGGTCGTATGCTGGGACGCGGTGATGTAGGCGAACCCGTACAGGGAGACCGCCGTGGCCGCCGCCCCGAAGAGCACGTACTTGATCCCCGCCTCGGCCGCGCGCTTGTCGCCCGCCCGCAGGGGGATCAGGGCGTAGAGGGCGTAGGAGGATATTTCGAGGGAGATGTAGATGGTCATGAGTTCAACGGAGCTGGCCAGCAGCATGAGGCCCCAGGCCGACAGGCACAGCAGCATGGTATAATCCGCGCGTACTTCGTCCTTGAGCGTCGCCTGGCCTCTGGAGTTCGTCACGGCGATGAACAGCCCCAGGGCCACGGCCATTTTCATGAATTGGGACAGGGGGTCCACCTGGTAGGTGCCGCCGAAGAGGACGGCCGACTGCCCGAGGCTCGCCCCCGCAGCGGCCAGGACGGCCAGGCAGCCGACGGGGAGCCAGGTTCCGGCCACATCCTTGCCCGGTTTCGCGACCACGAGGATGAAAATCAGGACGATGAGCCCCAGAAGCAGGATTTCAGGGAGAAGCGCGAGGGTCATTGGTTTGCCTCCTTGCCGTTCATCATCGGGGTATGGGCCAGGTTGATGGGTCTGGCGGTAGCCGCGTACTCGGTCCGGGCAGAGAAATCCTTGAGCAGTTTGTCGATGGACGGGTCCATGACCTTGAGCGTCATGGTCGGGGCCAGGCCGATGTAGAGCACGAAGACCGCCAGCGGCGCGAGGTAGACCCATTCCCGCGGGCACAGGTCGGTGAACTTGGAGCCTTTGCTCGGTTCACCCCAGGCCAGTTTCTGCAGCAGGCGCAGCATGTAGGCCGCGGCGAGCATGGCGCCGGGGATGGCCAGGCCGCCGACCAGCAGGCTCTCCTGGAACGCGCCCACCAGGACCAGGGCCTCGCCCACGAAGGAGTTGGTGCCCGGGAAGCCCAGGGAGGACAGGGAGAAGAGCCCGAAGAAGAACATGTAGGCCGGCAGGTATTTGCCCAGGCCCATGTTTTCGCTGATCTCGCGGCTGTGGCTGCGCTCGTAGGCCGCGCCGACGAGCATGAAGAGGCCGCCGGTGGTGATGCCGTGGTTGAGCATCTGCATGACCGCCCCCTCCACGCCGCGCTGGCTGAAGAGGAAGATGCCCAGGGTCACGAAGCCCATGTGGCCCACGGACGAGTAGGCGATGAGCTTCTTCATGTCCTTCTGCCCGAGGGCGATGACCCCTCCGTAGAGGATGGAGGCCAGGGACAGGGCGATCATGAGAGGGGCGAAGGTCACGCAGGCGTCCGGGGTCAGGGGCATGCAGAAGCGCAGGAAGCCGTACGTGCCCATCTTCAGGAGCACCGAGGCCAGCAGGACGGACCCTGCCGTGGGCGCCTCGACGTGGGCGGCCGGGAGCCAGGTGTGGAAGGGGAACATGGGGCACTTGATGGCGAAGGCCAGGGCCATGGCCAGGAAGGCCCAGAACTGCAGCCTGGGGCTGAAGGTCTTGGTCATCAGTTCCGGGATGGAGAAGGTTCCACCCGCGGCATAGAACGCGATGATGGCCACCAGCAGGAGCGTCGACCCCGCCAGGGTGTAGAGGAAGAACTTGATGGACGCGTAGCGCTTGTTGGGGCCGCCCCAGACCGCGATGAGCAGGTACATGGGCACGAGCATGGCTTCCCAGAAGAGGTAGAAGAGCACGAAGTCCAGGGCCGCGAAGACGCCGACGCAGGCCGAGGTCATGAGCAGCAGGACGATGTGGAACTCCTTGATGCGCCTGGAGATGTAGTGCCAGGAGCAGAGCACGCACAGCGGCAGGAGGGCCACGGTCAGCAGGATCATGAGCAGGCTGATGCCGTCGATGCCGAGATGGTAGGTCAGCCCCCACTGCGGCACCCAGGACGCCTTCTCCACGAACTGGAACCCACCCGAGGCGAGATCGAAACCCGCCAGCGGGAGCGCCAGCGCGATCTCCGCCAGCCCCGCGGCCAGGGTCAGCCTGCGGACGGCCTCTTCGCCCTTCACCGCCAGCAGCGCCAGAGACGCCGCCAGGGGGAAGAAGATGAGCGCGCTCAGGACCGGAAAGGATGATGCTGTCATGTTGGTCAGTCCTCGTTTCGTGGTTAGCGGAGCAGGGTGAAGAGCATCGCCGCGGCGCCGATGCCGAAGGCCAGGATCACGGCGCCGCCGATGTAGTCCTGCAGTTTGCCGTTGACCGTCGATGCGGCGTGGCGTCCGATGCCGCGCACGCCGAGGGCGCTGCCGTCCAGGATGCCGT
>DPKT01000088.1 GCA_003542385.1 Desulfomicrobium sp. | reverse complement strand
CCGTCTGCCCCGTGGGGGCCGTCATGGGCCTCGTGGCCAGGGTGTCGGCGCTGCGCGTGGGACTCGACGCGGCCGCCTGCCGGGAATGCGGGCGGTGCGAGACGGCCTGCAAGGGCGGCTGCTTGGACCTGCGGTCCTTGACCGTCGATGCGAGCCGCTGCGTGGCATGCTGCAACTGCCTGGCCGCCTGTCCCCACGGTGCGGCCCGCATCGAATATGCATGGAGGAGCAAAATTGTCGCCGGGCCGGATCAGGGGAGGAGGGATTTTCTCGTGCGCATGTCCCTGCTTGGGCTTGCCGGCCCGGAAGGACTCAACGCGACCGCCCTCCAGGCCCGGCCCACGACCGTTCCCGAAGGCATCAGCGGGGCGGTCTCGCCGCCGGGTTCCGTCGACGTCGGACGATTCACGTCCCTCTGCACGGCCTGCCACCTTTGCGTCAGCGTCTGCCCGTCGCGGGTGCTCACGCCGTCCCTGCTGGAGTACGGTCCCGAGGGGATCATGCAACCCCGGCTGAACAACAGGGCCGGTTTCTGCAACTACGAGTGCACGCTCTGTTCACAGGTCTGTCCGACGGGGGCCATCCTGCCGCTGACCCCGGAAGACAAGAAGCTCACTCAGATCGGCGTGGCCAGGTTCATCAGGGAAAACTGCGTCGTGGTAACGGACAACACCAGCTGCGGGGCATGTTCCGAGCACTGCCCGACCAAGGCCGTTCGCATGGTGCCGTACCCGAACCCCGCTAACAAACCCCTCGTCGTCCCCGAAGTCATCCCGGACTACTGTGTGGGCTGCGGCGCTTGCGAGCACGCCTGCCCGACGAAGCCTTTCAAGGCCATCTGCGTCGACGCCAACCCCGTCCACAGGCGGGCCAGGAAGCCAGATGAACGCAAGACGAAGTTCAAGACGAACGACAAAGCCGCCTTTCCCTTCTGAGACGTCCGGGCCGCTCCCGCCACGCAGAGCGGCGGGCGGGCATCCGGCTTCCCGCGCCCTTCCTTCGCGTCAAGCCTGCCGTGGCGTCTAGACCTTGAACTGGCTCACGAGCCCCTTGAGCTGTTCGGCCAGCCTGGACAGTTCCTCGGCGCTGGCCTGAACCTGGTCGCCGCCCCCGCGGATGTCACCCGTGATGGCGTCCACGGACGTGATGTCGCGCGTGATGTCCTTGGACACGGCGGACATCTCCGAGGAGCGCCTGTTGGCGTCCTGCACGTCCTGCGTGGCCTGCGATATGTTTTCGGCCACCTCGCGGGTCACGGCGGACTGCTCCTCGATGGCCGCGGAGATGGCCGTGACGATGGTGTTGACCTCGCCGATGACCTGCACGATCTGCCCGATGTCGCTCACTGCGCTGCCCGTGGCGGCCTGAATCCCGCCGATGCGTTCGCGGATGTCCTTGGTGGCTTCGGCCGTTTTCTGGGCCAGTTCCTTGATCTCGTTGGCCACCACGGCGAAGCCGCGGCCGGCATCGCCGGCCCTGGCCGCCTCGATGGTGGCGTTCAGGGCCAGGAGGTTGGTCTGGGAGGAGATGGCGGCGATGGTTTCCGTGACCTTGCCGATCTCCTGGGCCGCAGCCCCGAGGTCCCGCAGCACGCCCGCAAAGCTGTCCACCTGCTGCGCCGCGCTGTCCGTGGTGCCGCGGGCGCGTTCGGTGTTGCCGGCGATTTCGCCGATGGTCGAGGTCATTTCTTCCGTGGCCGCGGCGACGGAGGAGAGGTTGGCCGTGGTCTCCTCCATACCGGAGGCCACCGAGGCGATGTTGGCGCTCATCTCCTCGGCGGCCGTGGCCACCGTGGACGTCTTGGTCGACAGGGAGCGCACGTTCTGCGTGGTCTGGCCGCTCACGGCCGAAAGCTCCGTGGCCGAGGAGGCCACGGTCTGGGCGTTGCCCGCGATCTCGGAGATGATGCGCTGCAGCTTTTCGACGAAGGTGTTGAAGTATTGCGCCAGCTGCCCGATTTCATCCCGGGTCTCGACGGGCAGGCGCTTGGTCAGGTCGCCTTCGCCTTCGGAGATGTCCTTGAGCAGATGCACGCAGCTCCTGACCGGGAGCAGGACCATGCGGCTGATGATCAGGGCCATGCCGATGCCGATGGCGAAGAAGACCAGGGACGCCAGGGCGATCATCCAGCGCATCTGGTAGATCGCGGCCAGCACGTCGTCCTGCATGGCCCCCACGGCGATGGACCAGCCGGTCCCCTCGATGGGAGCGAAGCCGAAGAAGCGGTCCTTGCCCATGAACGGGTACTGGTCGAAACCGGACTCGCCCTTGACCATGCGCTGGAACATGGCCGACAGGGTCGCGTATTCGGGGTTGGTCTTGCCTTCTTCGAGGAAGTTCTTCTGGTCCAGGACGAACTGACGGTTGGCGTGGGCGATGAGCACGCCCTTGTCGTCGATGATGTAGGAGTAGCCGTTCTGGCCGTATTTGATGCCGTCGGTGATTTCGCTCAGCATGGTCGCGTCGAGCCTGGCGATGAGCACGGCGCGGGCTTTGCCGTCGTCACCCTTGATCGGGGTGGCCAGGACGATGACCGGCGAGTTGGTCACTTTGCTGATGATGACGCTGGAGAAGAGCGATTCGCCGGCCATGGCCTGCTTGAAATACGCCCTGTCGCCCAGGTTGGCGGTGGAACCGTCCGGGTAAATGGCCTGGCCGTCGGCGGAGACGACGCCCATGCCGAGGTATTTCAGTCGGGCCGTTTCATTTTCCAGGGCCGGCCGCTGCTGCTCCCAGTCCATGGACCTGACGACGTGTCGGTTGGCGATGCCCTGCATGACCGCGAGGTGATAGTCCAGGCGGCTGCGGACCAGATTGGCGCCGCTTTTGGCCGTCAGGGTGATGTTCTCCTCCACCTGCCCGCGGACTGCCTGCATGGCCCGGTTGTAGGCGATATACCCCAGGCCTGTACAGACTACCGCCAGCAGGGTCAGAATCCCGCCGATCAGTTTCACGCGAATGGGGATGTTCTTCATTGCCGCCTCCGGATGGTGGATGGTTCAGATGACCCTTTCATGCCGTTCAGTTCCCAGAACTCAGAGCTTTCGTCCTCGCGAGATCCCGACCCCGGGCGATCCCCCCTGGGCGTGCGACAGCGGCATAGGGGGGACTACTTAGACTGTATGACAAAGATACAGAAAATTACTGATGAGAGAAAGGGGGGGATGGCATGAAAACCGCGATTTATCCAAGTTTCCGGTCCGGACAGGCCGGATGCATGCCAAAGAGATGCATCGCGTAGCGCGGAGAATGCACCGAACTTGTGATTTCAATCTGCTGGATCAGTATGACAGGGACGTCCATAAGACCGGGGCGGGGCCGGCGTCGCCCCCCCGCCCCGGTCGGATCAGTATGGATTCCCGATGTTCATGGCCGTGTGGACCGTTTCGGCGAAGAAGGCCGCGCGGCCGGCCAGTTCGCCCAGCAGGGCCAGGATGGGGAGCCAGACAGGGATGGTCCGGTTCTTCCAGAGTACCCCAAGGCAGGCCGCCAAGACGGCGATGCTTGCCCAGTAGAGTGGTGAGCCGAGCCAGGCCAGGCCGCTTAGGCGCATGACCTCGCCCCCCGAGAGCCAGACGCAGGGCACGGCCAGGCGCACGACCAGGCCCGTCACCAGCGCCGTCGCACAGATGCGCGCCAGTAGCGCCTGACTGCCGGGGCCTGC
>DPKT01000081.1 GCA_003542385.1 Desulfomicrobium sp. | reverse complement strand
AAAATGGCGGAGAGGAGAGGATTTGAACCTCCGGTACCCGTTAAGGTACACACACTTTCCAGGCGTGCGCCTTAAGCCAGACTCGGCCACCTCTCCGCGTTCGGGAAAAACGTCTCTATGTCAGCGCCTTCTCTTTGGCAAGAAGAAAAATGACGGACCGGAAATTTTTCCTTGCCTGCTTGATCGGCGGAGGGGAGCCTGCTTGACGGGGGGATTATGGATGCATATTTTGACATCAAAATTAATGCAATTAATGGAGGCGCACTATGAAGACACTATCCGTACGCGGAGTGGACGAGGAACTGGCGTCCTTGATCAAGGACGCCGCTGCCGTAGAGCACAAGAGCGTCAACGCATTTGTACTCGATGTCCTGAAACGGGAAGTGGGTGTCCAGAAAGCGAAGCGGTTCGCCCGCAACTGGCACGATCTCGACAGTCTCTTCGGCAGATGGAGCGATCAGGAATATGCCGTCATTCAGGGGAAGATCGATGCCGAGCGTCAGATTGACGAGGAACTCTGGAAATGAACCGAATCCTGATCGACACCAATATCTATTCGGGGGCAATGCGAGGCGACGCGGAGATTATCGATGTGTTGCGCCAGGTCGAGCTCATCGGCGTAAGCGTCATATCCGTCGGTGAACTCTTGTCAGGATTCAAAGGCGGGAAACGGGAATCGGAAAACAGGCAGGAACTTGGGACGTTTCTCGACTCCCCGCGGGTGACCCTGTTTTCCGTCGACGAATACACCGCAGGTCACTATTGCGCCATTCTCGATCAACTCAGACGACACGGTACGCCGATTCCCACCAACGACATCTGGATCGCCTCCGTTGCCTTCCAGCATGGTCTGCCGCTCTTCACAAGAGACAGGCATTTTTCCAAGATCGAAGGATTGTTGCTGCGCTAGGTTGGATCTCCCGCACCTTCCGCATGGTGCGGGAGACGAGTGGCGCGCCGTGTTCGCTAGATATGTTGCTTCAACCAGTTTTGAATCTGGCCTGCGGGCATGGCTCCGGACATGCGCGCAACTTCCCGGCCCTGACGGAAGAGGACGAGGCTCGGTACGGACTGGATGGAGAAGCGCGACGGAACAGTGCGCTGGGCCTCGGTGTCCATCTTGGCCAGGACGGCCTGTCCCTGGAGAGCGGCCGCTGCCTGGGCGAAGGCCGGGCCCATCATCTTGCATGGCCCGCACCATGGGGCCCAGAAGTCCACAAGGACGGGCAGGGTCGAGCGGGAGACGAAACGGTCGAAGGTCTGGTCCGTGAGGTCGATCGGGTTGGCCGGCAGGAGGGGAGTCGCGCATTTGGCGCAGACGGGGTGCTGGCGGATGCGGTCGGTGAGGACCGCGTTCACGGTCTGGCAGTTCGGGCAGACGGCATGTATTTTTTCCATGAGGGTGGCCTCCGGTTTGAAGTGCTGTGGAACTCTCTGGGAATAAACATCTTTGGGGAGTGGGCAAGGTGTGCCGGTGGAGAAGATGGCTCGGACCATGCGGTTTGTGTCGTGATGAAGGCGGTATGAAGCGGGCGATGTGCGGAAGGGGTAATGGAGGTCTTGCTGTGCGGAAGGCGGCCTGTTGCCGGTGTGGCCCGTGGGCCCGCCGGAACTTCTTCGCCGGCCTCGTAGAGTTGAACCGTTGCCTGCGGGGCGGTAAGGGCGGGCAAAGCGCTTGGCAACGGTTCAACAAACGATGCCTGGCTCAGTCGGACAGCCGACGGGCCCACGGGCCACACCGGCAACATGCCTTGAGGCGTTGATGGGTCGGATTTGGGTTGCGGTGGGCTGCAGGAAGATGGATTCCCGCCTTCGCGGGAATGACGTTATGCGGGCTTTCAATTCTGCATTTTCTTCGGCCTTCTACGGAACAACAGACCGTCCGCGCAACATCAGGTCATTTCCGCGAAGGCGGGAATCCATCTGTAGCGACGCCGGAGACGACAAGCGCGGCCGCACTTCGTCACCGCGCGCCATGAACGGACCGGGCAGGAGCGCCGAAGGCAAGAAAAAACCCCTTCGCGGGAAGGGGTTCAGTGTTGGCAGATGCTCGGAAAGGGTCAGATGCCCATGATGTTGTAGCCCGAGTCCACGTAGATGACCTCGCCCGTGATGGCGCGGGACAGGTCCGAGGCCAGGAAGAGGCCGGTCTTGCCCACGTCCTCCTGGATGATGTTGCGGCGCAGGGGTGCGCGTTCCTCGATGGTGGCCAGGATGGTCTTGAAGCCGGAGATGCCCGAGGAGGCCAGGGTCTTCAGGGGGCCGGCGCTGATGGCGTTGACGCGGATGCCGCGTTCGCCCAGGTCCATGGCCAGGTAGCGCACGCTGCATTCCAGTGCGGCCTTGGCCACGCCCATGACGTTGTAGTTGGTGATGACCTTCTCGGCCCCGTAGTAGGTCATGGCCATGACCGAGCCGTTGTCGTTCAGCAGTGGGTCGAAGGCCTTGCACAGGGCCACCAGGGAGTAGGCCGAGATGTCCATGGCCAGGTGGAAGCCGTCACGCGAGGTGTCCACGTAGCGGCCCTTGAGGTCGTCGCGGTTGGCGAAGGCCACTGAATGCACGAGAATGTCGAAATTCCCCCACTTCTCCTTCACCATGCCCGCGGATTCGGCGATGGCCTCGTCGCTGGACACGTCGCACTGGAACAGGAATTCGCTGCCAAGTTCCTCGGCGATGGGCTCGACCCGCTTCTTCAGGGCTTCGCCGGCGTAGCTGAGGGCGATGGACGCACCGTTGTCCTTGAGTTCCTTGGCAATGGCGTAGGCGATGCTCTTGTCGTTGGCCACGCCGAAAATGAGGGCCTTTTTCCCTTGAACGAGCATGTGTCTTCTCCGGTTTGTTGCGCCTTACGGCAATTGCAAGGGGGTGCCTGTGAGCAGTTCGTACGCTTCCAGGTATTTTTTCTGCGTTTCCGCGATGACCTCGGCGGGCAGTGCCGGGGGCGGCGGGGTCTTGTCCCAGCCGGTTCCGCTCAGCCAGTCGCGCAGGTACTGCTTGTCGAAGCTGGGCTGGGACTGTCCGGGCACGTACTTGTCCGCAGGCCAGAAGCGGGAGGAGTCCGGCGTCATGACCTCATCGATGAGCAGGATGTCCTTGCCGTCAAGGCCGAACTCGAACTTGGTGTCGGCGATGATGATGCCGCGTTCCGCGGCCAGGTCGCGGCCGCGGGAGTAGATGGCCAGGGACAGCTCCTGGATCTTCTTGAGCAGCCCCTCACCGATGCGGGACTTGGCGTCGGCCAGGGTGATGTTTTCGTCGTGGGCGCCGAGGTCCGCCTTGGTGGACGGCGTGAAGAGTGGCGTTTCCAGCTTGTCGGAGTCGACCAGCCCGGCCGGGATCTTGTAGCCGCAGACCGAGCCCGTGGCCTTGTAATCCTTGAAGCCCGAGCCCGTCAGGTAGCCGCGCACGATGCACTCGATGGGCAGGGGCTTGGCCTTGCGCACGATGACGGCCCGGCCTTCGAGGTCCCCGGCGTGGGGGGCCAGGGCGGCGGGGAAGTCGCGCACGTCCGTGGCCAGGAGGTGGTTGCGGACCAGGTCCTTGCAGGCGTCCATCCAGTACAGGGTGATCTGATTGAGGACCACGCCCTTGTACGGGATGGGCTCGTTCATGATCACGTCGAAGGCGGACATGCGGTCCGTGGTGACGATCAGAAGCGTCTGCGGGTCGATCTCGTATATGTCGCGGACTTTGCCGCGCGAAAGGAGCGGATACTCGCGGATGCTGGTCTTGGTGACGATATTCATGGTTTCTCCAGTCGTTGTTCCACGCTGCGGGCGTGGGCTTCGAGGCCTTCGAGCCGGGCCAGGCGGGCCACCTTGGCGCCGTGGGCGCCGATGTAGGCCAGGTCCGTGCTGATGAGGCTGGTCTTCTTGCAAAACGTTTCCACCGATAGGGCCGAGGAGAAGCGCGCCGTGGAAAGGGTCGGCAGCACGTGGTTGGGCCCGGCGAAATAGTCGCCCACGGGCTCAGGCGTGCTGTGGCCCATGAACACGGCCCCGGCGTTGCGTACGCTGCCGACCCAGGCCCACGGGTCGGCCACGCTCAGTTCGAAATGCTCGGGCGCCAGGCGGTTGATGAAATCCATGCCGGCCTGCAGGTCCGGGACATGGATGAGGGCGCTCCACTCGGACAGGGACTTGGCGGCGATGGTGTTTCTCGGCAGGGCCGGGAGCTGGGTTTCGAGTTCCTGGCGCACCGCGGCGAGCAGATCGGCGTCGGGCGAAACCAGGAGGCTCGATGCCAGTGGGTCGTGTTCGGCCTGGGAGAGCATGTCGGCGGCCAGCCATGCGGGGTTGGCCGATGAATCGGCCAGGATGGCGATTTCGCTGGGTCCCGCGATCATGTCGATGCCGACCTGGCCCACCAGCAGGCGCTTGGCCGTGGTCACGAAGATGTTGCCGGGCCCGGCGATGACGTCCACGCGCGGGATGCTCCGGGTCCCGTAGGCCAGGGCGGCGATGGCCCAGGCCGATCCGCAGGCGAAGACGTGCTCGATGCCCAGAATGGCCGCCGTGGCCAGGATGTAGGGGTTGAGGTTGCCGTCCTTGCGCGGCGGGCTGACCACGCAGATGGTCTGCACGCCCGCGACCTGAGCCGGGATGGCGTTCATGAGCAGGCTTGAAATGAGGGGCGTCTCGCCGCCCTGGCCGCCGGGAACGTACAGTCCGGCCCGGTCCACGGGCAGGACGAGCTGGCCCAGGGTGGTGCCGGGGGCAGGCGTGGTGATCCAGGAGTTCTGCTTCTGGCGCTGGTGGAAGTCGCGGATGTTTGCCGCGGCTTCGCGGATGATATCCGCATCGGAGGCGGGAATCTGCCCGAGAGCGGCGGCAATGTCGGACTGGGGGACGCGCAGCCCGTCTGCGGACATGATCGGGCTATCGAAGCGCCGGGTATATTCGGCCACGGCTTCGTCGCCGGCCTCCCGCACCCTGGCCAGGATGTCGCGCACCAGCGGCTCGACATTGTCCTCGGCCGCATCCCGACGGGACAGCCAGGACGAGATCTCCGGCCAGTCGGCAGGGGTAGTGTAGGATATGGATTTCAGAGGCATGAAGGCTCTCGCAACGTGTTTCGGAGTGGATGCCCCGCAAAGGGAGGATAAACGCATGGATTCCCGTATTCACGGGAATGACAGAAGCTTGGCGCACCGCCACGTGTCATTCCCGCAAAGGCGGGAATCCATCATTTCTCCCTTGGAGCCGAATCTTTCAACCGCAAATACCTATGCCGCGAACCCCCCAAAAGTCAAACCCTTCATCAGGCATGTACCGGGAGGCTTCGCGTTCATCATTCATGAAGGTTCGCCGGAAATGAAAAAGGCCGGAGCTTGCGACTCCGGCCTTTTCGGCGTCAGGCGTGAAAACCTGAATTAGAACTTGTACTGGAAGCCGACGGTGGCGAAGTAGGAGGAATCCAGGTCGTCGCCGGTGAAGTCGTCATAAGCTTCGCTGGAGCCCTGGAAGTAGCCCAGTTCGTTGATGGCGGCCAGGTTTTCGTAGATCATGTACTTGTTGACCAAGTACACTTCCCACAGGTCGTCGTCTTCGGTGAAGGCGTTGGTGTCTTCATCGGAAGTGCCCATGGCGTAAGCGATGACCAGCTTGTGGGACAGCTTCTCAACGAAGGAGATCTTGTCGAGCACGAGGCCCATGGTCCACAGACCGGTGCCGTCGGAGCCGACGCCGAGGTTGTCGGTGCCGAAGGAGTCATAAGTGGTGCTGAAGGCGCGGACGCCGCCAACGTACGGGGAGATGCCCCAGCCTTCAGCCAGGGTGGGCAGGTAGTTGTCTTCGTCTTCGTCTTCGTCGGCGCCGGTGGCGTAGGTGGTGAAGAGGGTGGCGGTCATGAAGTCCATCTTGTAGGAGGCGGCCAGAGCGGCGTACCAGCCCTTGGTCTCATAGTCGTCAGCGTCGCCGACGCCGTAGATCAGGTCGGCAGCGAAGGTCAGCGGGTCGAACATGGTCAGTTCGGCGTTGGCGCCAACAACCCAGATGGTGGCTTCTTCGTCAGCATTGGCGAGAAGGTCGCCAGCCACGGCGGAAGTAGCGGTCTGCTGGTCTGCGGTGTAAGCATTTTCGCCAACCCAGGCATAGGCAAAATAGGGAGCGATGCTGAAGCCGTCGAGGGTCACGGGAGCAGCAATGAAAGCCATGTCGACGTCGTCGTTGTCTTCGCCGTCAACGAGCAGGGTGTCGCTGACGTTCGTGGAGCTGTCGGCGCCGCGGGAGTAGCCGACGGTCAGGCCGAACATGTCGTTGATCTGGGCGCCGACGGTGATGGCGGCGGCGTCGTCGTCGAAGACGGGGTTGCCGAAGACGCTCGGCAGGGCGATGTACTGCAGACCGGCCTGCACGTTGACAGTCGTGTCAGGCAGGGTGAAGTCCATGTAGGCATGCTTGACTTCGATGTTGCCCTTTCCGTCGGTGCCCCAATCAGCAGAAGTGCCGGAGCCCCAGATGTTGTCGATTTCAAGACCGAGGACAGCCTTCAGGTTCTCGTTGGCGACATAGTCGAAGTAGGTGCGCATGCGCTGGGTGGTCATGTAGTTGTCGCCATCGGCAACGTCGGAATCATGGTCGTTCAGGTTGGCGGACCACATGCCGTACACGTCCAAGTTGCCGCGAACTTTCAGTTCGGTGGCGGAAGCGCTGGAAACCATGCTGAACAGCAGGGCGGCTACCAGGGCTACGAGAGCAAAACGTTTCATGTTCTTTCTCCTTTTGCGTTGGAAAAACATTTCATCTGACGCCTGCTTGTCAGGTACGCCAACTGCGGTCCAAAAAGCAAGCCTTTTGTGGCCGGTTTCCAGTGCAAAGTTTAATTTTTTTTACTGTTCAGTTTTTTGAATTTTGCCGTCAGTCTGGGTCAGGTCCAGAGGGTAGGCTACGACAATGGCCTTCTTGCGCGCCGTGCCGGCCATGCCCGTGTGGGAGTTGATGCTGACCACCAAGTCGAGGCTGCCGTCGTTGTCAAAGTCCGCCAGGGCGTAGTCGGTGACGGTGCCTTTGATGCGCGAGGTCTTCCACTGCAGGCTCATGCCAACCCCGTCCCAGTAGAGGCTGTGCATCTCGCCCTGAGGGTAGTCGCGGTAGTTGGAAAACAGCTGGGCCGAGACGGAGATGTTGCGGCTGATGATCAACTCGAAACGATTGTCCCTGTCCAAATTACAAGGGATGGCGCGCAGGGGGATGTATACCGTGTACTGAGGCGACTGCTTGGCATCCGGGGCCTTCAGGCCCAGGGCCGCCGGGTGATACTCGATGCCGAGGTTCGACCCGGCATAGGTTTCCTCGGTCACTGTCAGCAAGGACCCCGTGGAACTGAACACGCGCATGCGGTCGAACTCGTCGATCATGAGAATCTGGTGGCCGTCTTCGAAGGGCAGGAAAGTCACGTTGAAGACGTTGCCTCCCAGGGGCAGGCTGACCGTGGGCCCCAGTTCGAACTTGCCGCCGGATTTGACCATCTGGTGGATGCTGCTCTGCATGTACTTGGCCTTGCCCACGCCCTGCCCGACCAGCGTCGGTGTGAAGGCAGGAGGCATGTTCAGCACGCCCAGGTAATAGGGGATGTTGTCCTCAGTGATGGAGAGCTTGCCGTCAAACCCCGCGATGAGCGAATAGGGTTTCTGGTCTTCGGCTGCGGCGATGACTAGTTCGTGGCGTCCGTCGCGGTTGATGTCGATGCTGTTCAGACGCACGTAGTTTCGGCTCCTGGGCAGATCCATCTCCGCCACCTGCCGCATCTCGCCGTTGGTCACCCGGTAGGCGAAAAGCGCGCTGTCCGTCATGAGGAACACTTCGTTTTTGCCGTCGCCGTCGCCGTCGCAGACGACCATGCCGCGCGAGGCGAAGGGCAGGGTCTGGCTGCGCCAGCGGCCCATGGAGGTGTCGGCGTCCTGGTATTTCAGGGACGGGTTGGCGTAGGCCGTGCCAGCCTGGGTTTCGTTGACGATGAGAGACTCGTTCATGGGCTTGGCCACGGGCTGGGCCTTGGCCGTATCGGTACGCTTGAAGACCTGGGCGTTGATGTCGGCGGCCACGGTCTCCAGGGTCGGGATGACCTGGTTCAGCGGCGTCTGCACAGGGCGGGGCTGGTTGGCGCCGGCGGGGTCGATGGTGTTGACGTCGAGGCTGCACTCCTGGCCCATGACGGTCAGAGAGCCCCAGACGAGGTAGTCCACGCCCAGGGTCTGGCGGATCTTCTCCGCAGCGGCCGCGTCGGCGGGCGGGGTGGCCACGCTCTTTTTGACCTTGCCGGCGTCCAGGGGGGTGAAGTTGTCGGGCCAGGTCAGGCGGGTGGTCAGCATGCTCTGGATACCCTGGCTCAGGTATTGGTATTCCTGCGGCCCGTGCACCCCGAAGGGGAGGACCGCGAAGGTCTTGGCCTGCTGGGCCAAGGCCGGGGCGGCGCACAGAAGCAGGACGGCGAGGCTGGCGAGAAGTCTCTTGAACATTGTCTCCTCCGGGAATACAAATTTCGGGCTGTGCCGGGTTTCTCACATTGAAGTGGCTCTTCATGGTAAGGAATCCTTGGAATGTCAACAGGACGGCGTGATCGCCGCGGTTCTCGGGTGCGCCGGACCGGGAACGGGCGGAACCGAGGAGACGCCGGATTGTGGTTCGGAAGGCCCGCTGATACGTTGTG
Organism: Desulfomicrobium sp.; assembly: GCA_003542385.1. Lineage (GTDB taxonomy): Bacteria > Desulfobacterota > Desulfovibrionia > Desulfovibrionales > Desulfomicrobiaceae > Desulfomicrobium. The sequence goes on along the minus strand of DPKT01000081.1, from coordinate 9,398 downwards.
TTTGCGTGGCTGGTGAATGGAGCGGGGATTGTGTGTCTTGGGGGCGGGTTAGAAAGGCATGGATTCCCGCCTTCGCGGGAATGACATCGAAATGGGCACAGGTCCACGCAGAGACCATCCCGGCCGACCGCAACGCCTCCGGGTCATTCCCGCGAAGGCGGGAATCCATCTCCTCCGCCTTCCGGAATGCCGGTGGCAAATCGCGGCTCGTCGAGGTCTACACGTCCATTGCAGCATCATCATTATACATAGAGGTACCAATGATCTCCAGACGCGACCTTCTCTTCGGCATGGTCCGCCGCCTGCGCGAGGCCGACGGCGACAAACCCGTCTCCGGCATCGGCGCGGACATCGGGGAGGCCGATGCCGCCTACGTGCGCAAGGACTACGCCGCCGCACGCGACCTCTACAAGGAGGTGCTCAAGGCCAACCGGGCTCACAAGGAGGCCCGGATTCGGCAGGGGCTGTGCCACTACCATCTCGGCGAGTACATGCAGGCCAAGGACACCCTGCTCATGGTCCACAAGCAGTACCCGAACGAGTACCTGGCCTGCCTTTACCTCGGGCTGGCCTATGCCCGCCGCGACCAGCTCGATAAGTGCATGGAGGTCTGGAAGAAGTTCGTGGACCGCGACCACATCGGCGTCATGCGCGAGATCAATGTTCATCGCGCCCTGTTCGAGACCGGCGAGCCCCTGACCGGGGCGGAGGTGGCCGAAGCCGTCGAGAAGGCCCTGGCACAAGGGTAGCTCGGCGTTCTGGGCTTTTCTCTCATTTTATTTTGTTTTTCTCCGCAGGGACTTCTTTCCGCGGCGTTCCCCGCTTTCAGGCGTCTGAGGCAGTGGGGCGAAATTCCCCTTATTGCGCGGCCTTCGCGCACATCTCGTTTGTTTTCAATGTGTTGGGTTCCGTTCTGATCGCCATGGGGCGAAATGCACCTGTGGGGCGAAATGCCCCGGTTGCCCCTCGTCATACCCTCCTTTTCCGCCTTGATCCGATCTGTCATGACCGTCGCGGCCAAGGGTCCCGTCAATCGTCATTCATAAAATCAATGAGTTGCATGCCCTGGCTGCTCTCGTCGCATATCGATCGTCCGGCTGCCCGGCAGTTTATTGGCACAGGCGTTGCTTTGGCGGGAATGGGTCTGCGGAGACGCGCGTGCCTGTTTTGCAGCGAAAGTGTTCAAGGAGGAGTATGTGACGGACGCCAATATTTTGCTGGTCGATGACGACGCGCAGTTCATCGACGTCATGAGGAAGCGCCTGACCATGCGCAGCATGGAGGTGTTTCACGCAGGCAGCGGCGAGGAAGCCATGCAGAAGCTTGCGTCGCACGGCGAAATAGAGGTCGTCATCCTTGACGTGAAGCTGCCCGGATGCAGCGGGATCGAAGTGCTGCGGCTGATCAAGCAGCAGTACCCGCTGGTCGAGGTCATCATGCTGACCGGGAACGCCACCGTGGAATCGGCCATCGACGGACTCCGTCTCGGTGCCTGGGACTATCTCATGAAGCCCTGCAACATCGAGGTGCTGGTCGAGAAGGTCAAGGAAGCGGTGGAAAAGAAGCGGCGGCACGAAGAGAAGATCGTCGACGCGCGGGTCCGCGAGATCGCCAGCCGCAGAGGCTGAAGGACGGGGAAGGCATGGCCGAGGACAGGATTCTGCTCATCGACGACGAAGCGCACTTCGTGGCCGCCACGGCCAAGCGGCTGCGCCGACGGGGCTTCTCGGTCCTGGAGGCGAACAACGGCCCCGACGGGCTGCGGTTCCTTGAGCGGGAAACGGTCGATGCGGTGGTGCTGGACGTCGGAATGCCGGACATGGACGGCATCCAGGTCCTGCGGGAGCTCAAGATGAGATTTCCCCAGGTGCAGGTCCTCATGCTGACCGGGCACGGCAACATGGAGGTCGCCATTTCGGGCATGGCCATGGGCGCCTTCGACTATCTGATGAAGCCGGTTGAACTCGAGGTTCTTGTCGGCAAGATCCGGGAGGCCTGCGCCCGGAGGAAGAAAGCGGAAGAGGGGAGCGGGATGGAGTAACCATCCGTATACATTTCGGGAAATTGCGATAAAGAGGAGGCGGAAACACGTATGGGATTCTTCAAAGATTGGGGTTCGTTCATGCTGGAGGGCTCAAGGTCCTTCGCGCGGTGGGAAGTGGAAAACGCCAGGACCATCCTTGGCGACAAGAGACGCATCTGGCTGCTCGCGCTGCTGCTCATCCCGTGCATTCTCGGCGGGTGGGCCTTCGCCGATGAGATCGGCCAGGCCCTGCCGAGCGCCATCGGCGGCAAGGAGGCCTACAGCCCGTCCTACTACAGCCTGTTCATTTTTTGCGTGTCGATCTTCGTCGGCGTGGGCGCGGGCCTCATCTCCGGCTGCATCGGCGCCGGCGGCGGCTTCATCATCGCCCCGGCCCTCATGAGCGCCGGCGTCAAGGGCATCCTGGCCGTCGGCACCGACCTGTTCCACATCTTCGCCAAGGCCATCATGGGCTCCGTCCTGCACCGCAAGATGGGCAACGTGTCCGTGCCCCTGGCCTTCGTCTTCCTGATCGGCGCCATCATCGGCACGACCGTGGGTGCCGGCATCAACCGCGCGCTCTACAACATCAACCCGGTCCTGAGCGACGCCTTCATCACCGTGGTCTACACCGTCATGCTGGGCTTCCTGGGCTTCTACGGCATGTACGACTACTTCAGCGCCAAGAAGGCCGGCCACACCGGCGGCGCCCACGACGCCAAGGAAGGCACGAGCATGACGGGCATCGCCCAGAAGCTCCAGGCCGTGACCCTGCCTCCCATGGTCACCTTCGACCAGGGCATCGTCCCCGGCGGCCGCAAGATATCCTGGCTGTTCCTGGTCCTGTCCGGCGCCCTGGTCGGCATGGCCGCGGGCATCATGGGCGTGGGCGGCGGCTTCCTGACCTTCCCCATCTTCGTCTACATCCTGGGCGTCTCGTCCCTGACCACCGTCGGCACGGACATCTTCCAGATCGTGTTCACGGCCGGTTACGGCGCCATCACCCAGTACGCCATTTACGGCTTCATCTTCTACACCTTGGCCATGGGCATGTTGCTGGGCTCCCTGATCGGCATCCAGGTCGGCGCCCTGGTGACCAAGGTCGTGCCCGGCATCACCATCCGCGGCTTCTTCGCCATCTCGGTCATGGCCGGCTTCGTCAACCGCTTCTTCGCCCTGCCCAAGAAGCTGGTGGCCATGGGCTACCTGCCCGAATCCATGATCGGCTTCACCAAGACCATGGACACGGTCGGCATGTACCTGTTCTTCATCGTCATCGCCCTGTTCGGTGTGTGGGTATTCGGGGCCTTCTTCAAGAACATCAAGACTCTGAAGTACGAGGATTGATCCTATGATTCACAATAAAAAGGAATTCAACGGAGGCCTCGCCCTCCTGGTGCTCTTCTTCATCGTCCTTTTCGCCATGTTCCAGCCCCTCTTCGACGGGCACAACGCCATGGCCTACCTGGACAACCTCTACAACTCCATCTCCAAGGGTTCCGCCTATTACGTGGACAACCTGAAGGAAGAGGCCAAGAGCGTGGCCGGCTACCAGGTCAACGTGACCATGAAGATGAAGAGCGAGTCCCAGGCCGCCGACAGCGTGGCCCTGATCACCGCCGCCGGCGCAACGGCCGAAGCCAAGGGCAAGGAGCTGACTGTCTCCGGCGATTACGTGGCCATCCTGAACGCCTGTCTGGAAGATTCGGACAAGATGTACCATAACGACGGGGCGGCCCTCATCGCCAAATACCCGGTTTTCGCGGGCAAGGACGAGCGTCAGGCCCTCTACAACTGGAACGTGATCCTCGAGGGCTTCGACAAGGGTCTCAAGGAGCAGGAAGCCTTCGCCCAGGCCAAGGTGGCCTTCAACATCAACTCCAAGGTCGTGGAGACGGCGTACAACTACTACAAGGTCGTGCCCGAGCAGATCAAGGACAAGGTCGGGATCGTCATCTTCTCCCTGGCCTTCTACGTCATCTACACCATGTGGTACGGCTTCGGCATCCTCTTCGTCTTCGAAGGTTGGGGCCTGAAGATCAGCGGGCACTAGTCCCGGTCGGCCACGAGCCGGAATCTTCGGCGCGGTCTCTGCGGAGGCCGCGCCGTTTTTTGTTTGGACCGGCATGGCCGCCTCTGGTAGGTGGTCCGGGTCGGGATCTCCGGAGGAAGCATGAACCTGTCCGAGTACTACAACACCGTCATGGAGCTCAGCCACGGCATCGTCATCACCCTGGACGAGAAGGGGCGGATCATCCACGGCAATACCCGCTTCGAGGCCGTGTCCGGCTTCGAGATCGGCCAACTGGCCGGGCGGGACTGGTTCGAGTCCTGCGTCGACGCCAAGCGCCGCGACCAGGCCCGCGTCCTGTTCGCGGACATCGTCAGGGCCGGGGACATGGGTTTCATGAAAGGGTCCCTGCGGGCGCGGGACGGGCGAAAGGTCTACATCGACTGGAATATGAAGCCGCTCTTCGACTCCCACGGCAGCCTCGTCAGCGTGCTGTGCGTGGGACAGGACGTCACGGCCCACGTCGAACGGCAGCGTGAGCTGCAGCACGAGCACGACCGTCTGGTGGCCCTGAACAAGGAACTGTCCTGCCTGCACGCCATGAACCGTATCGTCTCGGACATGGACAGCCCCCTGCCCGACATCCTGCGCGAGATTCTGGGCATCATCCCGCCGTCCTTCCAGCACCCCGAGTCCACGGGGGTGCGCCTCGTGCTCGACGGCGAGACCATCCTCAGCGGGAATTTCCTGGCCGACGCAGTCTGCCGCCTCGAAGAGGAGATTTTCGTGCAGCGCGTCAAGCGGGGCCGCCTGTGCGTGAGCCTCGACGGGTGCGGCCAGGACGGCAAGGCTTTTCTGCCCACGGAAGCCGAACTCCTGGGCGCCCTGGCCAAACACGTGGGCTGGATCATCTCCAAGCGCGAGGCCCTGTCCACCCGGCGCAACCTGGAGCGCCAGCTGCAGCACGCCGACAGGCTGGCCAAGATCGGGCAGTTCGCGGCCGGCGTGGCCCACGAGCTGAACGAACCCCTGGCCAACATCCTGGGCTTCGCCCAACTGGCGGCGCAGACGCCGGGACTCCCCGCACAGGTCGCCAGGGATCTGGACAGCATCGTCAAGTCCGCGCTGCACAGCCGCGAGGTCATCAAGAAGCTCATGATCTTCGGCCGCAAGGTGCCCCTGCAGAAGACCCTGGTGGATCTGAACCAGGTCGTCCGCGACACCCTCTACTTCATCGAGATGAGCGCCTCCCGCGGCAGGGTCGAGGTACGCACGGACCTGGCCGAGGGCCTGCCGCCCATCATGGCCGATCCGCAGCACGTCAAGCAGGTCATGGTCAACCTCGTGGTCAACGCCATCCACGCCATGCCGGCCGGCGGCGTCTTGACCATCCAGACCCAGTCCTTCAAGGATGACGTCTACCTTTCCGTGGGCGACACGGGCGTGGGCATGGCCCCGGAGGTGCGGAGGCAGATTTTCAACCCCTTCTTCACGACCAAGGACGTGGACCAGGGGACCGGGCTCGGGCTCGCCGTGGTGCACGGCATCGTGTCCGCCCACGGCGGGGTCATCGAGGTGGAGAGCGAGCCGGGCAGGGGGACGCGATTCGAGATTACCTTTCCGTGCAGCGCGACGGCCCCTGACGGACAGGGTGTCGCGGGGGCGGCCGGCGGCGAGACGTCCACGCCGGAAGCCGGGCAATGAGGAGGCAGGACATGCAGGACAAGGGCGCGACCATCCTGGCCGTGGACGACAGCGCGGCCACCCTCGAGGTCATCTCGCGCAACCTGGCCGCGGCCGGGTACGAGGTCCACACCCGCGGCAGCGTCGAGGAGGCAGGGGCCTTCCTGGACGAGACGCCCGTGGACCTCATCATCACGGACTACAAGATGCCCAGGGCCAACGGCCTCGAACTCATCAAGCACGTGCGCGACAATTTCCGGGACACGGAGATCATGATGATCACCGGCTACCCGTCCGTGAGCGGGGCCGTGGAGGCCATGCGCGACGGGGCGGGGGAGTACTTGGCCAAGCCCTTCACGGGCGAGGAACTGCTGGCCGCCGTGCGGCGCATCCTCGACAAGCAGGCCCGCAGGCGCGCGGCCCACGACGAGAAGCAGGAGGCCGGGAATTTCGGGATCATCGGGGACTGCGCCGAGATGCAGGCAGTCTTCGCCCTCATCCGCAAGGCCTCGCGGACCAGCGCCAACGTCTTCATTTCCGGCGAGTCGGGCACGGGCAAGGAGCTGGTGGCCCGGGCCGTGCATTACAACAGCGACCGCCGCGCCTTCGCCTTCGTGCCCGTCAACTGCTCGGCCATCCCGGATACGTTGCTGGAGAGCGAACTCTTCGGCCACGTCAAGGGCGCCTTCACCGGCGCCAAGGAGAGCCGCGCGGGCTTCTTTGAGATCGCCAACGGCGGGACCATCTTCCTCGACGAAATCGGGGACGCGAGCCCCAGCATGCAGGCCAAGCTCCTGCGCGTCATGCAGAGCAAGGAATTTTCCATGGTCGGCTCCTCGCGCATCCGCACCGTGGACACCCGCATCATCGCCGCCTCGCACAAGAACCTGCGCCATCTGGTGGACCAGGGACTGTTCCGCGAAGACCTCTTCTACCGCATCCACGTCATCGAGATCCGGTTGCCGTCGCTGGCCGAGCGAGGCGACGACATCCTCATGCTGGCCAGCCACTTTCTGCACAAGTTCGCCACGGACATGAACCGCGAGGTTCCGCGCCTGACGGACGAGGCCCTGGAGGCCCTGCAGCAGTACGCCTGGCCGGGCAACGTGCGGGAACTCGAGAACCTGCTGCAGCGGCTGGTCATCATCTGCGACGGCCCGGTCATCGACGTGACGGACCTGCCAGAATCCATGCGCTTCACCATCACCCGCTCCCGCCACGGCGACAAGACCCTGGCCGAGGTCGAGGCCGAGCACATCCGCTCCGTCCTGGCCCGCACGGGCGACAACAAGACCCGCGCCGCCGAGATCCTGGGCATCGACCGCAAGACCCTGCGCGAGAAGTTGAAGCGTCTGGGGTTGGGGTGATTATTTTCGACTCGACCCGGCTCGCTCGTGCGGCGGATGGTCAGTCAGGGGGGAATACCCCCTCCCCCTTCGGGTACTCCCCCTTGGCAGGGGGAGATTCAAGATCCTTGTCTCGTGTTTTTTTGTGATGCGAAGAACGAAGGTGGATTGCCGTTTTGAAGACTCCTCGCCATGCTGTTGTTCCACATACGTCGTTGCTAGCGTAGCGTGACAAGATTCGCCGGCAGCTGCTCCGACTCCCCCTCCTGCCAAGGAGGGGTGCCCGCAGGGCGGGGTGGTTGCCTCTTGCCCCAGGTCCTGAATCCTTCGAAGCGCCGCAGCGCGGTCACGATCCGGAATGCCTACAGGAATTTATTGATGACCGCCTTCAGGCTTTCGGCCGTGAAGGGCTTGTGGGTGATGTCGTTGACCCCTGCCTCCAGGGCGGCGCGGTTGTCGTTGACCTCGTTCTGGGTGGTGACCATGACCACCGGCAGCTCTTCCTTGGGGAAGATTTTGCGGATGGCCCTGGTCAGGTCGATGCCAGTGATGTCGGGCATGTTCAGGTCAGTCAGCACCATGTCCGGCCTGTTCTTCTCCAGCCATTCCAGGGCGCCGGCCGGGAACTCGAAGAGGACCGGCTCGAAGCCCAGCTCGTGCAGGGTCGCCTTGTAGATGTTCAGGATCATGCGCGAGTCGTCCACGGCGCAGATGCGCTTGCGGGCGGCGGCCTTCCTCGTCTCGGGCGCCAGCAGCCTGAGGGCCAGCTCCGAGTATCCCTGCTCCTTCAGCACCGCGTAGAAGAAATCCCGGATGTCCTTGTGGGCCTTTGCCAGCTGCGCCACGGCCATGTCCTGGAAGCGTTCCTCGGTCATGAGGCTCAGGAAGATGCTCCTGGCTTGGGCGCTGATGACCGTGCGGATGATGCGGTGGGCGTCCTCGTCGCGGGCGCCGGCCAGGTTCTTGATTCCGGCGGCCATGATCTCGTTGAAGTTGCGGTCGATGGCCTTGGCCGCGGCGATGCAGACGTGCTCGACGGGGTCGCCCAGCCCCTGGGTCAGGACGTAGGCCCCCCGGTCCAGGGGCAGGAGGCCCAGGGCCTCGTAGGCGGCGAAGCGCACGTTGGCGTTTTCGGGATGGTTGTGCAGGAGCTTGCGGATGGGGGCGATGGCGGCCGGGTCCCCGATGTCGCCCAGGACGTTCAGGGTGTGCACGCGCAGGTCCGCGTCGTCGAAGAGCAGGTTCTCTGTGAGCAGGGGCACGGCCTTGGGCCCGATGGCCGCCAGGGTCTTCTTGGCGTAGCTGCGCAGGTGGGCATAGTGGGAGCGCATGGCCTCGTTCAGCTTGTCCAGGGATATGGCGTCCTGAACCTTGGCGAAGATGTCGAGGATCAGCAGGTCGAGCTGGTTGTCCGTGCCCATGCGCTCGGCCAGCCGCAGCATGGCCGTGGGCGTGCCGAGCTTGCCCAGGGCCTTGGTGGCCGAGATGATCAGCGTGCGGTTCCCGGAGTAGAGGAAATCGCTCAAGGGGGCGGTGGCCGACGGGTCGCCGATCTCGCCCAGGGTTTCGATGAGCTGGTTGAGCTCCTCGACGTCCGAGGCCGCCAGCAGGGCGTCGACAAGGTCGGCGACCACGGATTCCAGTCGCAACTCCGCTGCCATGGCGATGTACATCTTGCGGAACGGGGTCTGCGGGTCGCGGATCGCCCGGGAGACGAGGTCCGGCTGGGCCAGGATTTTCATGGCCAGGATTTCCCGGACCACGGGCAGTTCCGAAACCATGTCGCGGTGTTCGGACATGAACCGGGCCAGGATGGGCACGGCGAAGTCCGGATCGGCCGCGCGGAACATGCCCAGGACCTGCTCCCGCAGGGTCCGGTCCACGTTTTCGAGGTAGGCCAGCACCAGCCGGGCCTTGATGGGGTCCTTTCGGGCGATGTTCTCCCTGATTTCGGCCAGCAGATGGGCGTGTTCGGCCATGTCATCCTCCCAGGTTGGGGATGAGGGCGCGCAGCAGCGCGCCCAGGGCGGCGGCAGAACGGCCTGCCTGGTCCAGGATCTCCTCGTGGGAGGTGGCGGCCATGCAGTCCGGAAGGTTCTTGTTGGTCAGGCACGAGATGCCAAGCACCCTCATGCCCATGTGGCGGGCGACGATGGCCTCGGGCACCGTGGACATGCCCACGGCGTCGGCGCCGAGGATGCGCAGCATGCGCGTCTCGGCCGGCGTCTCCAGGCTCGGGCCGGCCACGGCGACGTACACGCCCTGCTCCAGGCGCTGTCCGCAGCGCAGGGCCGCCTGCATGGCCCTCTCGCGCAGGGCGGGGCAGTAGACCTGC
>DPKT01000167.1 GCA_003542385.1 Desulfomicrobium sp. | reverse complement strand
TGACGAGGCGAAAGGCGGGACCGGCGCCGGACGCGCCGCCCGCCCTCCGCACGTCGCTCTAGAGCCCGGTCCTGATGACCATGTCCGTGATGGGCCCGCGCGAGCGCTCGCCCTTGAGCACGATGTGCCCGTAGCCGGGCAGGCCCTTGAGCATCTTCACGGTCCAGTTCAGGCCGTTGTTGGATTCGTTCAGGTAGGGGTTATCCACCTGGCGCGTGTCGCCCAGGCAGATGCACTTCACGTTCTCGCCCATGCGGGTCAAGAGGGCCCTGGTTTCGGCGCGGGACAGGTTCTGCATCTCGTCGACGATGACCACGGCGTTCTCCAGGTTCATGCCCCGGATGAAGGCGATGGGCAGGATCTCGAAGCGCTTGGGGTTGAAGCGGAAATTGCCTCCCTCGCTGTCCATGAAGATGCGGTTGGCCGGGCGCAGGTCGTGCAGCTTCATGATCAGGTCGCCGACGTAGCGCACGTAGGGGGCCATCTTCTCCTCGAGGTCGCCGGGCAGGTAGCCGAGCTTGGCCCCGATCTCGATGACGGGCTTGACCAGGTAGATCTTGCGGTAGGGGTTGTCCTTCTGCTCCAGGGCCAGAAACAGGGCCGCCGCCAGGGCCAGGAAGGTCTTTCCGTAGCCGGCCTCGGACTGCAGGGTGACCAGGTTCACGGCGTGGTCGAGCATCAGTTCCAGGGCCAGGTTCTGATAGACGTTGCGCGGCCGCACGTTCCAGACGCTGTGCTGGTAGTCGATGAAACGCGGGCCCGAGGTGGCGTGCATGTAGGGCTGGCCGCCGACCCAGGCGAAACTGTTGGGGATGGGCTCCTCGCCCTCGCGCACGAAGCCCGTGTAGGACTGAGACTCGGAGCGGAAGGGGTTGGAGTCGCGGAAGCCTTCGCTGGCAATGGCGTGGATGCGGGCCTTGAGCTGCAGGATGCGGTCGTTGGTGACCAGGATGGGGGCATCCACCCCGCTGTCCTTCAGCTCCTCGAGGATCAGGTCGTCGCCGGCCTTGCTTTCGGCGTCGTCAAAGGCCCGCGGCGGCAGAAAGAGGATGTCGGGGTCGTCCTGCAGGACGGCGATGGCCTGGGCCACGATGTGGGACACCCGCGGCTCGCGCTTGAGCTTGTCCAGCTCGCGCAGGACCGTGTACGGCAGGATGACGCGGTTCTCCTGGCCGTTGCGCAGGGTGCGGATGCAGGAAGGGTTGTCAAGGAGCACATTGGTGTCGAGGACGTAATTCTTCTGCATGGACGGGAGCAATCCTCAGGGGCCGAGAGCCCCGGTCAGGACCGTTGAGGGAAAGGCGGCCGGCCTCAAACCGCTGCCAGCACCCCGCCCCCTATCCCGGTGCGTCCGAACTCGCCGGGATGCGCGTCGATCATCTCCTGGCACTCGATGCAGTAGCGCGCGCTCGGGATGGCCAGCAGCCTGCGGCCGGAAATGTCGTCCCCGCAGAGCTCGCACACCCCGTAGGAATCGTTGTCGATGGCCTTGAGGGCGACGGCGATGTCTTTGAGCAGCTTCACGTTGCGATTGAAGCGTATCATGTTCCAGTCCTGGGAGGAAGCAGTGCAGGCCTGGTCGGCCGGATCGGGCTCCAGGGCGCGGTCCTGACGCATAACTTCCCGAAGATCTTCGATTTCACGCTCGATTGTGACGTACTTTTCCCGCAGCTGACGTTCGATGCCCTGATGCATGTTCCTGCAATGCGACATGGGGAGCCTCCTGGATTGTGGTCGCCAGGACCCTCCGGCCCGCCCGGAGGAAACCTTCCAACCGTTGGCTCACCCTATGCCCCGCATGTTGCGGATCGGCGACGGAGACGAGGAGGCTCCATGACAACCCTAGGGGGCCGCGGCACGAAGGCGGTCCGCGATGAGCCGCTCCATGGCCGGGTCGTCCTGGAGGGTCGGCTGCACGACGAACTGAAGCCCCGGCATCTCACGGCGCAGTTCGGCGATCATTGCGGGGATGTCCTGCTCGATATGCACGCCGTTGTAGAGAAAGTACTGCATGATGACGATCCGCGAGCAGCCGCCCGAGGCCAGCCTGCGCACCTGGTCGGCCAGGGTCGGCTCGCCCAGGGAGAAGAAGGCCGGCAGCACCGTCATGCCAGGCAGTTGCCGCGCCACACGCTCCACCATGGCCGTGAAGGCCTCGCCCACTTCCCTGCGCCGGCTGCCGTGGCCGAGGACGATCATTCCCGTCGTGTCCATGCGTCTCTCCTTGGAAAAAGGAAGGGCCGCCTTCCCGTAGTCAGGCGGCCCGGTTTCTCGCCGTTGCCCCTAGTGCTTGTGGTCCTCGTGGACCGGGGCTTCCTTCTCGTCGTGGGTGTGGTCGTGATCGTGGTCGTGAGGGTGGCTGTGGGTCAGGTCCCCGTGGGAATGTTCGTGATCGTGCTTGACCACCGTCGTGGTGGCCTTGCCGCGCAGGCATCCGCATCCTTTGCACATATGAGCCTCCTTGCGCCCGTTTCCGGGCGAATTGCTGTGTCATGACGCCATGATCGTAATCCTTTCCCCCGCGAAGGCAAGACCGGCGAGGCTGCGGCCGGATTGCACAATGCGACAATTTGTGCAACAAAATGCACAAAAACCGGTTTCCGAAGCCATCCCGTTTTTGCAACCATTTGAATTTACGAAATATTCAACAATGGCACACACGATGCTATACGCAATCCGTCATCACACCACTACCTCCACAGTGTGACAGGAGCATTCATGTACTTCAGACACCTCATCCTCCCCCTCCTTCTGGTCCTCATCCTCGCTGCCGGGGCCCAGGCTTACAAAGGTGGCTGTCCGGGACAGGGACACTACCAGGACTTCATGTCCGGCCTGACCCCCGAGCAGCAGGAAAAGGTCCAGAAACTGACCGACGTGCATCACGAACAGCTCTTTGCCCTCCACAAGGAGCTCAAGGCCAAGCACGAAGCCATGGAAACCCTGTTCGCCGCAGTGCCGGTGGACAAGGCGGCCGTGGACAAGGCCATGGCCGAAGTGAACGAACTGCAGGCGAAGAAGGCCAAGCTCAATGCCGACTACCGCATCGAGCTGACCGAAATCACCGGCAAGCCCGTTCCCTTGGAATCCCAGAGAGGCTGCGCAGGCGCAGCCGGGTGCGGAGCATACTCCAGCGGTGCCGGGACCGGCGCCGGCGACGCACCCGCCTCTCCAGCCCAAACCCTGTAACCGCTCATCCCCTCCCTGTACCGGGCAAAGGCCGCACCCCCTGCGGCCTTTGCCTTTTCAAGCCAGGAGCCGGCCATGGACATCGCCCTCCCGCACCGCAGCAGCCGCACCATCATGCTCATGGCCACCATGGCCGTGTTCGTCCTCGGCCTGGCCCTGAGCTTCTCCACCTGGCGCAACCTGCGGCAGCAGCAGGAGTCCTTCCACGAGCACGCCGTGGTCACGGCCAGGGCCATCGCCGCGGGCATAGAAATCAACCTGCGCCGGGAACTGCGCCTGCCGCCCTCGGCCGAGCACGCCAACGCCCTGCTCAATCTCCAGCGCGCCATGGCCAAGGACCTCCTCAAGGACTACATCGCCCGCTCGGACGCCCGCTTCATCGGCCTCTACAACCCCATGGGGCACATCCTCTTCTCCTCCCACGACGACCCGAAGGCCATCCACGGCCAGCTGCCGACCATCGCCTGGGCCAGCATGGGCAATGCCGGGGAATGGACCGGCGAAATGAATTTCGAGGGCCGCCCCATCATGGTCCTGGGCAGGATCAGCCACCTGAGCGCGGGCCTGGACTGCCAGGACGAGCAGTGCCCGCCCGAGCACAAGCCCCCGATGCTCCTCATCGGCGTGGACATGACCCAGCATCTCGAAGCCTTCGGCAAGTACAGGCGCACGGCCATCCTGCAGACCGGCTACATCCTGGCCGTGACCATCGTCTTCTGGCTGCTGCTCATGGGCTTCCTGCAGCGCAAGGAACAGGGACGGCGGCTGGAGCGCCTGGAATCCTTCAACGCGCGCCTTCTGGACAGCATGCCCGACGGACTCCTGACCCTGTCGGCCGAAGGGACCATCGTGGCCGCCAACCCCGCGGCCCAGAGCCTCATGGACGGCTTCAGGCTCATGGGCGAACCCCTTGCGACGATACTCGACAGTCTCGGGCTGCCGCCCGAAAAGATCGGCTCTCAGGAATGGACGACCCTGGCGACCGGCGACAAGCACCTCGAGATCCGACAACTGCCCCTGAGGGACGGCTCGGGCCAGAGCCTCGTGCTGCTGCGCGACCGCACCGAACTGGCCGGCCTGGAGCGGGAGCTGCACCTGAACGAGAAGCTGGCCGCCATCGGCCGCATGGCAGCGGGCGTGGCCCACGAGATCCGCAACCCCCTCTCGGCCCTGCGCGGCTTCGCCCAGTTCTTCGCCAAGAAGCTGGCAGGCAAGGACCCCGAAGAGCTCTACGCGCGCACCATGGTCCAGGAGGCCGACCGCCTGAACCGCGTCATCACGGATCTCCTCTTCCTGGCCCGGCCGCGCCGGCTGACCTTCGACCAGGTCCCCCTTGCGGAGGTTTTCGGGGAGGTGCATACTCTGTTGTCCATGGACGCCCGGGCCAAGAACGGCAGGCTGGAACGGGACCTGGCGCCGGGGACCGTGACGGCGGACCGCGACGCGCTCAAGCAGGCCCTCATCAACCTGACCATGAACGGCATCGAGGCCCTGCCCGACAGCGATGGCGTCATCCGGCTCCAAAGCCGCGAGGACGACAAGGGCACGTGGGTCCTGGTCCGGGACAACGGCCGGGGCATGACGGCCGAAGAGCGTGAGCACGCCCTGGAGCCGTTCTTCACCACCCGCGACAAGGGCACGGGGCTGGGCCTGGCCATCGTGCACACCATCATGCAGGAGCATGGGGGCAGCATCGACATCGAGACGGCCCCGGACGGCGGCACCACCGTGTCCCTCTTCTTCCCCCGCAACCACAGCCAATCGGAGAGCCCGTCATGACCCCCACCGTGCTCATCATCGACGACGAACCCGCGCACCGGCTCATGGTCCGCGTCGTCCTGGGCGACGCCGGATTCAAGGTCCTGGAGGCCGACAACGGCCCGGCCGGGCTGGCCGCGGTGCGCACCAGGCCCGTGGACGTGATCCTGCTGGACATGCGCATGCCCGGCATGAGCGGCCAGGAGGTGCTGCAGCGCCTGCAGGAAAGCGGCAGCTGCCCTCCGGTCATCATGCTCACGGCCTTCGGCAGCGTGGGCAACGCCGTGGAGGCCATGAAGGCCGGGGCCTGGGACTACCTGACCAAGCCCACGGACAACGACGAGCTCCTGGCCGTGGTGCAGAAGGCCTGCGACCATGCGCGCCTGACGCGGGAAAACCGCGACCTGAAGAAGCAGATCGGCCAGCTGCGGGACACCCGCCTCATCGGCGACAGCCCGGCCATGCGCCGGGTCGTGGAACTCATCGAGCAGGTGGGGCCCAGCGAGGCCAACGTGCTCATCCTCGGCGAATCCGGCACCGGCAAGGAACTGGTGGCCCAGCTGCTGCACGAGCACAGCCTGCGCAGGGAAGGGGCCCTGGTGAAGGTCAACTGCGCGGCCCTGCCCGAGACGCTGCTTGAGAGCGAACTCTTCGGATACGTGCGCGGCGCCTTCACCGGCGCCACCCAGGACAAGCCCGGCCGCTTTCAACTCGCCGCCGGAGGCACCCTTTTCCTGGACGAGATCGGCGAACTGCCCATGACGCTGCAGGCCAAGATCCTGCGCGCGCTGCAGGAGCGCATCGTCGAGCCCCTGGGCGGCGTGAGCCCGGTCAGCGTGGATGTGCGCTTCATCGCCGCCACCAACCGTGACCTGCCGGTCATGATCGCCGAGGGAAAATTCCGCGAGGACCTCTACTACCGCCTCAATGTCCTCGAAATCCGCATTCCGCCCCTGCGCGAACGCGCCGAGGACATCCCGCTGCTGGCGGACCACCTGCTGGCCAAGCTCTGCCGCAAGAACAACCGCCCCGTGCGCTCCGTGAGCCGGGACTTCCTGGACGCCCTCTCGCGCCACGAGTGGCGGGGCAACGTGCGCGAACTGGAGAACGTGCTGGAGAGATCCCTCATCCTCTGCCGCGGCGACGTCCTCGACGTGCGGGACCTGCCGGAGCACCTGCTCTCCCCCGCCCGCACGACCGCCACGCCCTCCGCCGCCGCCCCGGCCGAAAACCCGCTGGAGGCCGCCGAGCGCCACGCCCTGGAGGAGACCCTGCGCAGGTATGCCGGGCACCGGGAGCGCACGGCCCAAGCCCTGGGCATAAGCCGCCGCACCCTGCAATACCGCCTGAAGAAATACGGGCTGACCACCAGATGAAAGAAGCCGGCCCCCGAAGGAGCCGGCTTCGCCGTTTTCCGAGTCCTGGCGGGATCAGATCCCGCAGGCGTCCCGCAGGTATTTCAGGCGCAGGTTGCGCGTCACCAGCACCGGGCAGTTGGCCCCTTCCAGCACGCGAGTAACCACGCTGCCCATGATCACGTTCTCCAGGACCGAGAGGCCGCGGGAGCCGATGACGATGAGGTCGCAGTCCAGCTCGTCCTGGACGTTCAGGATGACGTAGTCCGGGCGGCCGCTGCGCGAGATGAGTTCGATCTCCATGCCGCAGGGCTCGAGCATCTTCCTGTACTCCTCAAGCATGGCCATGGACTTGGCCTGGGCGCTCTGGCGCAGCTTCTCGGCCATCTCGCCGCCGATGGTCATATTGATCGGCTCCCAGACATTGAGCAGGAATATCTTGGGGTTGCGGGCATTGACCAGCTGGGTCCCGTACTTGGCCGCGTTCCTGGAGGAATCCGACCCGTCCACCGGGATGAGCACTTTTTCAACTTTGATCATCTTCTTGTCTCCAGTGTGTTTGCAGCGGCGTTAGAAGAAAAGGATGGTCATGAGCACGAAACACGGGATCAGGATGCCCACGGACCAGGCCATGTAGCCGAAGAAGCTGGGCATCTTGATGCCGGACGTTTCCGCGATGGACCGGACCATGAAGTTCGGGGCGTTGCCGATGTACGTGTTGGCGCCCATGAACACCGCGCCCGCCGAGATGGCCATGAGGGTGTGCACATGCTCCATGAGGAAATGGGCGTCGCCGCCGGCCGTGTTGAAGAAGACCAGGTAGGTCGGGGCGTTGTCCAGGAAGCTCGAAAGCGCGCCCGTCAGCCAGAAGTACATGGCGTTGTTGGCCACGCCGTCGGTGGAGACCAGGGCGATGAGGCTCGACAGGGCTCCGTCCATGCCCGCGCGCAGGATGGCGATGGCCGGGATCATGGTGATGAAGATGCCGGCGAAGAGCTTGGCC
>DPKT01000180.1:555-3470 GCA_003542385.1 Desulfomicrobium sp. | reverse complement strand
CTGCAGCCTGCCGGCCAGGGACGGCGTGGCGCCGGACAGAAGCAGCACGGCCCCCGAGGCGAAGGTCAGGGCGGCCAGGGCCTGGGGCACCAGGGTAGCGCTGCCGGGCACGCCGGCGTGGGCCAGGAGACGCAGGACCGGGACGGTTTCCAGGGCTTCGCGCACGGCCAGGGTCAGGGCCGCCAGCAGCAGCGGCAGGATGTAGTAGATGCAGCGGAAGGCCAGCAGGGCGGCGAACAGGCCGCCGTTGTCCGCGGCGTCGGGCGTGAGCAGCATGAAGGCCGTTTCGAAGACGCCCACCCCGCCGGGGGCCTGGCTGACCACGCCGGCCAGCTGGGCCAGCATGAAGCGGGTGAAGAAGACCGTCAGTCCCGGGTCGCCCGGCAGCAGCACGTAGAGGATCAGGCCGGACAGGCCCCAGTCCAGGACCGAGAAGAGCACCTGAACCGCCGCCGTGGCCGTGCCAGGGGCCGGGATCTGGAAGCCGAGGATCGAGACGGGCGAGCGCCAGCGGGTCGACAGAAGGATGTACAGCAGCGGCACGGCCGTCAGGACCGCACCCAGGATGTCGCCGCCCAGGGCCAGGGTGCGGGCGGCTTCGGGACTCAGCAGCAGGGCCAGCCCCCCCAGACCCACCAGGCCGAGCCAGAGGCTCGCGGTGGTGAAGATGGTGATACGCCCCACGTCGGCCGTGGACAGGCCCCAGGCTGCGTAGAGGCGGAACTTGATGGAACTCCCCGAGAGGAAGGAGAAGCCCAGGGTGTTGGCGAAGGCGTTGCCGATGAAGGACGAGATGGCGATGCGCCTGAAGGGCTGGGGCACCCCGGCGTAGCGGCAGGCGAAGAGCTCGTACCCGGCCAGGACCACGTAGTTGAGCACGGCCAGGGCCAGGGCGAGACCGATGCCCCGGCGCGGGATGGAGGACAGGGCGGACCAGATCTGGTCGACGCTGACGTGGCTGAGTTCCTGGTTCAGGAAACGCAGGGCCGCCGCGATGAGCACCACGGAGACCACCGGTCCCCAGAAAGAGACGGAACGAAAATTCATGGATGCTGCTCCGCTGCGTCACCCGAGCCGGATGACGCTTTTGGTGTTTTGCTCTGGAGTTGGGTCGAAACGTTCCGGGGTCCGAGGCTGGAAACGGACGTGACGAACAGGGATGGGAACGCCGGATTTTCACGGTTGCGCGAAAGCCCACCGACCAAGGCACAGCTCCCATAAGGGGAGTCCGGGATTCTGTAAACGGCCATGTCGGGGCGATGTCCGGTCCGCGTCCTGGCGGGCACGGTCCGAGTATTCGAGACGCAGCAGCGCGGTGTTTCGAACACGGATATGGACTCCTCGAACCGCTTGCCCCCCACCGCAGCCGGGTGTTAGGCAGACATCATGGACATCCGATCGTGCATCCGCTTGGCAGTGTTTCTGGCCTTCCTCGTCGCCGGAGTGGCGCCTGTCGCGGCGTCTGCGGCGGGGCAGGACGGCCCCCGTGTGCTCGTCATCCACTCCTACGCCCCGGACTACGCCTGGACGCGGGACATGCAGGCGGGGATCGTCTCGGTCCTGGACTCGCCGGAGGTCCGGGCGCGTTGGCGCGTGGAGCACATGGACGCCAAGCATCACGACTCGCCCGAGTACCAGGCCCGGCTGCTGGAGCTTTTCCGCGAGAAGTACGCCGGGGAGCGGTTCGACGGGATCATCCTGACCGACGACCACGCCATGGACTTCACGGTCCGGCACCGGGCGGAGCTGTTCCCCGGCACACCCGTGGCAGCCTGCGGCATCAACGACCTGAAGTCAGTGCCGTCGGGCGCCGAGGACATGAACATCATCGTCGAGAGGCTGGCGCACGTGGAGACGCTCGGCGCGGCCCTCAGGCAGAACCCCGGGACGCGGAAGGTCCATGTCGTCATCGACGACACCCTCACGGGCAAGTCCATCCTGCGCGAGTTTCTGGAACAGGCCAGGGCTTTGTCCGGACAGGTCGAGGTGGACGTGGCGCCGCCCATGACCAGGGCGCAGCTCGAGGATTTCGCCAGGGAGCGGGCCAAGGGGGAGATCATCTACCTGCTGGTCTATTTCCAGGACGCGGCGGGGGAGGTTTTTGCGGCCGGTGACGTCCCGCGGGTCCTGGCCGCAGCCTCGCCCGTGCCGGTCTACGTGGCCTGGGACTTCCAGATGGGCACGGGCGTGGTCGGCGGGTGCGTGACCAGCGCCTTCGGGCACGGCCACAAGGCCGCAGCGACCCTGCTGGACCGCCTGGCCGGGAAGAACCCCCCGCACGCCTACAGCGGGCTGCAGGAGGTGAACCGGCACACCTACGATTTCGCAGCGCTGTCGCGTTTCTCCATCCCTGCCGATGCCCTGCCGCCGGGCGCGGTCGTGCTGAACCGCCCCCTGTCCTTTTTCGAGATGCATCGCGAGGTCATCCTGTCGGCTCTGGGCGTCATCGCCGTGCTTGGTGTGATCATCGCGCTCCTGGTCCTGAATGTCATCAAGCAGCGCAGGATCAACCGGGGCAACGCCGAGATCATGACCCTCAACCGCGAGATGATCGAGACCCAGCGCGAAATGCTGACCACCCTGGGCGAGGTCATCGAATCGCGCTCCCAGGAGACGGCCAACCACGTGCGGCGGGTGGCCGCCTATTCCGCCCTGCTGGGCGAGAAGTACGGCCTCGGCCCCGAGGAGATCCTCATCCTCGAGGCCGCGGCGCCCATGCACGATATCGGCAAGATCGGCATCCCGGACTCCATCCTCAACAAGCCCGGAACGCTCAGCGACGACGAGTACGAGAGCATCAAGCACCACACCGTCATCGGCCAGCGCATCCTGCACACTTCGGACCGCAAGCTCATGGCCGCGGCGCGGACCATCGCCCTGCAGCACCACGAGCGCTGGGACGGCACCGGCTACCC
>DPKT01000180.1:306-530 GCA_003542385.1 Desulfomicrobium sp. | reverse complement strand
CCTGGCCGACGTCTACGACGCCCTGTCCCTCGGGCGGGTCTACAAGCAGGCCTGGCCGAAGGAGAAGGTCCTGGACTTCATCCGCCGCGAGCGCGGCGGCATGTTCGACCCCAGGATCGTGGATCTCTTCTTCGAGAATCTGGACGAAATCGAGGCCATCGGGCACCGCCTTTCGGACGACAGCGAGGACCGGCACGGACAGGACATAACCGGCAAGGTGGTCT
>DPKT01000180.1:0-217 GCA_003542385.1 Desulfomicrobium sp. | reverse complement strand
CGTCCATAAGGTCCATGCCGTCCATTTTGTCCATTATTCTTGCCCCTATCAGGAGCTTTGCATGCCACACCCATTTCCCCTTCCCAAAGTCTGGGCCCATCGCGGGGCGCGCAGCGTAGCCCCGGAAAACACGCTGGCCGCGGCCAGGGCAGCCCTGGCCCAGGGCGCCTTCGGCTGGGAGCTGGACGTTCGCCTGACCCTGGACGGCGCCGTGGTG
>DPKT01000265.1 GCA_003542385.1 Desulfomicrobium sp. | reverse complement strand
GCACGTTCCGTTCGACCAGGGCCGGCTCGTCGAGGGGCGGCTGCCATGCGCGCGGGGCCTGCATCTTCGTGCCGCTCAGCACCGCCGCATCGGTCGGGCTCAGCAGGAAGATGTCGTAGCCCAGCATGCCGTAGGCCCGCTTGAGCTGCTCCACGGCCGCAGGTTGCCTGTCGCCCTCGGTGCCGGGAAGGGCCAGTTCGTATCCGCCGCCGATGAACACCGCGCCGCCGTTCTCGCGAACGGTCTTGAAGAAGGTGGCCCGCCGGGCCAGCCCGCCGTACGACTTGCCCCCTCAGGAGGGGCAGGGCGAATGTTCTCCGAAGGTGTTGGCGGTGAAGATGAGGGCGGTTTCGGTTCCAGCCCGGGCCGGAATAGGGGAGAGCGCCAGGGTCAGGAGCGAAAGGACGAGGATGAGATATTTCATGATGTGTTTCACACGTTCGATTTGAGGATTGGGCTGCGGGCGATGAGGTCCTTCAGCCGGCTTCTGCGTTCCGAGATTTTCCGGGCGATCTCGCGGATGTCCCGGGCGGCCTGGCAGTTGGGGGCGAATTTGAGCAGCGGCACCTGGTGCCGCACGGATTCCGTGACCATGGGGTCGCGGTGGACCATGCCCAGAAAGTTGACGGGCAGGTTCAGGAAGTGCTCGCAGGCCTGGGCCAGACGGGTGAAGGCGTGTTTGGCCTCCTTTTCGGACTCGGCCATGTTGACGATGATCTGGAAGTTGCGGATCTGATGCTGGGTGCAAAGCACCTTGATGAGGGCGTAGCTGTCCGTCAGGGACGTGGGCTCGGGGGTGATGACCACGATGCGCTCCTGCGGCATGGCCGCGAAGGACAGCACCGTGGGGCTGATGCCGGCCCCGAGGTCCAGGATGAGGTAGTCGTACTGCCGGAAGAGGGCGTCGAGCTTGCCCAGGAGCAGGCTCTGCACGTCCTCGTCCAGTTCGACCAGTTCGGCCACGCCCGAGGCCGACGGCAGGAAGACGAACCCGTCCTTGGCCAGGGGCACGACGACGCTCTCGGCGCTCGTGCCGCCCAGGAGGTCCTGGATGTTCTTTTCCGGGGAGAGGCCCAGCAGGACGTCCAGGTTGGCAAGGCCCAGGTCCGCGTCCAGGAGGACCAGGGTCTGCCCCAGTTCGTGCAGGGCGAAGCCCAGGTTCAGGGCCAGGTTGGTCTTGCCCACGCCGCCCTTGCCGCTGGCCACGGAAATGCTGAAAGTCGTGTTGGAATCGGTCATGTCAGCCCCTGTCCTCCCCGGCAAGCGGGGACGGAGCGAAGAATGAGGAAAAAAGGAAGCGCTTCTCGTTCTGGTGGACCAGGGAGCGGTCCTCGCCCAGGGCGAGATCGAGGATGGGCGCGGCCTCGATGCGGTTCTTTCCCGCCCGTTTGGCGCGGTACATGGCCTGGTCCGCCTCCTCCATCAAGAGGGCCGCGTCCGGGATCTGCTTGCCGCGGTAGCTGGCCACGCCCATGGACATGGTCACGGACAGGTCCTTGTCGCCGCAGCGGATCCGGGCCTCGACGACGGCGGCCTGAATCCGCTCCAGGAGCTTGCAGGCCCGGAGCAGGCCCGTGCCCGGCAGAAGGATGGCGAACTCCTCGCCCCCGATGCGGGCCGCCGTGTCGATCAGGCGCGTCTCGGCCTGCAGGACCGAGGCGATGGTCTTCAGTACCGTATCCCCGCAGACGTGGCCGTAGGTGTCGTTGACGGCCTTGAAATCGTCGATGTCCATGACGCACAGCGTCAGCGGCGTCCTGAACCGTCCGCTGCGTTCCGCCTCCAGGGCCATGGCCTGGTCGAAGCCGCGGCGGTTGACCAGGCCGGTCAGCGGGTCCTGGCCCTGCAGCGCCGTCAGTTCCTCCATGTGCCGTTTGAGCTCTGCCAGCGCCGTGTACGCGCCGTCGTTCAGGGGCAGCACGAACCACTGTTCCATCCGCCTGCTCCTGAGCACCTGCGGCCAAGCCGGGTCCGAGCGGATCAGGCGGACCAGGGCCGAGACGTCCCCGCCCGCGGCGTGCAGCCGCAGTTCCCTCTCCAGGGTCTCCAGTTCGCCCAAGAGCGCCTCGTCCGAGGGCAGCTCAGGCAGAGGCATGGAGGTGGAGGAGGTAGTTGTGGATGAAGGCGTCGATGTTGCCGTCGAGCACCGCGTCGACATTGCTCGTCTCCGTGCCCGTGCGGTGGTCCTTGACCAGCCGGTAGGGCTGCAGCGTGTAGGTCCTGATCTGGGAGCCGAAGGCGATGGCGCCCTTGGCCACGTACTCGGCCTGCCGTTCGTTCGCTATCTTCTGCAGTTCCAGCTCGTAGAGGCGGGCCTTGAGGACTTTCATGGCCGCCTCCTTGTTCTTGTGCTGGGACTTCTCGTTCTGGCACTGGGCCACCAGCCCCGTGGGGATGTGCGTTATGCGCACGGCCGAGTCCGTGGTGTTGACGGACTGTCCGCCGGGGCCGCTGGAGCGGAATATGTCCACTCGGATGTCCTCGTCGCGGACCTCGATCTCGATGTCCTGTCCCGCGTCGGGGTAGACGTCCACCGAGGCGAAAGACGTGTGCCGCCGGCCGCTGGAGTCGAAGGGCGAGATGCGGATCAGGCGGTGGGTGCCCTTTTCGCCCTTGAGCTGGCCGTAGGCGTAGGGGCCGTGGATGTGCAGGGTCACGCTCTTCACGCCGGCCTCGTCGCCGGGCAGCAGGTCCAGCAGTTCGACCTTGAAGCCGCTGCGCTCGGCGAAGCGGCGGTACATGCGCAGGAGCATCTCGGCCCAGTCCTGGGACTCGGTGCCGCCGGCGCCGGGGTGGATCTCCAGGATGGCCTCGCTGACGTCCTCGGGGTCGCTCAGCAGGGTGCGCATCTGCGCCGCCTCGAGCTTGGACTCCATTTCCGAAAGGGCGTCCTCCAGGGCGTGGAGCATCTCCTCGGTCTGCTCGGAGGCGGCCATCTCCAGCCACTCCTGGGTGTTGTCGCGGGCGCGCGCCAGAGCTTCCCATTCCTCCACCCGGCCTTCGAGCTGGGTCTTCTCCTGCAGGACCGGGGTCAGCAGGTCGGGCTTGTCCCAGGCGCCGGGCGAGGAGAGCTGTTTTTCGATCTGCGCCAGGCGCTCCTTGTGGCCGCGAAGGTCAAAGACGCCTCCAGAAGTCGGTGAAGCGTTCGTCGAGCTGGGCGGCCTTGGCCTTGAGTTCCGAATATTGCAACATGGTGTGTGTCCGATCAGTGTTGTTTTCTGCCCCACTTGAGCCAAGCCAGGGTCAGCAGGACCAGGCCCAGGGCGGGGAAGGCGGTGTGAATCAAAAACATATGCTCGTGGTAAAAGGTCGTCTCTGTCAAGAGCGGCACTGCCGGGTCGTGCACGACCAGGGTGGCGAACAGCTCGGACGGGGCCTTCAGGCTCCCGTCGGGGCCGATGACGACGCTCACGCCCGTGTTCGTGGAGCGGATGATGGCGCGGTTCTGCTCCACGGCGCGCAGCACGGCCATGTGCAGGTGCTGCAGCGGGGCCGAGGAGCGCCCGAACCAGGCGTCATTGGTGATGTTGACGAGCACGTTGGCCCCGGACTCGACCCTGGCCTGGGCCAACTCCGGAAAGATGGCCTCGTAGCAGATCAGAAGGCCCATGGCCGAGGCGCCCGATGTCAGGGGCGCCGAGTTGATGCCCGGCCGGAACTCGAACTGTCCCGGCACCAGCTTGGTGATGAAGGGCAGCCACTCGCCCAGGGGCACGTACTCGCCGAAGGGCACCAGGTGCTCCTTGTCGTACCAGGAGACGACGTCGCCCCCCCGGTTCAGCAGGTAGGCGCGATTGTGCAGCACGTACTGAGGAGCGCCGGGCTCCGTAGGTACGGAGTAGGCCGGGGAACCGGCCAGGAGCGGGACGCCTGCCTGTTTCACGGCCGCGCGCACGGCGGTGGAGAAGTCCGACGGGTCCTGGAAATAGAAGGGCATG
>DPKT01000043.1 GCA_003542385.1 Desulfomicrobium sp. | reverse complement strand
ATTCCCCTGCGCGGTAGGCATCGCGCAGTGCGGGCAGACCTGCGTGCGGCTCATGAGCCTGCGCATCATGTCGACAAGAAACATCGCTCCCTCCCGTTCCCCTCGATTCCCGACAGCACGCGCAGCCTCACTCCGGCTGCGGGCAGTTCAGATGGCATATCCCCGCCACGCCTTTGATGGGCAGATTGAAACATATACCCGAACCGGGCTTCTCCAGGTTGCAGGCCTTCACGATCGCCTCCATGACGCGCAGGCTGATGTCGGAACGGACCAAGGTCAGGACGATCTCCTTCTCGGGTTCGATGGCCAGACCGAGAATGGATTTCATCTCCCGGATGCCCGTACCGCGGCCATAAAGAATGGTCCCGCCCTCGGCCCCTGCCGCCCGGGAGGCGTTGACGGCGGTTCCGCTGTGGCCCTTGTTGACGATGGTCACGATGCAGTCGAAATTTTCCAACAGATTCATGAGTCGCTCCTTGTGCGCGAAGACATGATCCCCAGGATCAGTACGGAAAGAATGGGGGCCAGGGAAACCAGGGAGACGAACCCGAAACCATCGGTCACGGGGTCACGGCCGTCCATGGCCCCCGCCACGCCGAGAACGATGGCCATGACGAAGGTCACGGTCATTGGTCCCACGGACGCGCCGCCGGCGTCGAAGGCGGCGGAAATGAAGGTCGGGTTGGAAAAGCGGGTCATGATCAGGGCAATGAGGTATCCCGGCACCACGAACCAGAGGATATGGATGCCCGCCAGCAGCTTGAACATGCCCAGGGCGACGAACACCCCGACGCCCAGGGACAGGGTCACCAGCACCAAGCGCTGGGTGATGGCCCCGGTCGAAACCTTCTCCATCTCGATGGCCAGGACCCGCAGGGACGGCTCGGCGGCCGTGACCGCAAGGCCGAAGAAGAAACCCAAAGGCACTAGGGCCCATTTCCACTCGGCCGACCCGATGACCCTCCCCATTTCCAAGCCCGCGGGCAAAAACCCCTGGGTCACCCCCTGCAGGAAGAGGATAAGCCCCAGGTAGGACAGGACCACGCCTTTGACCAGCCGCATCACGTAGTCCCGCGGCAGGCGCAGATATCGCCACTGCATATAGAGAAAAAAGAGCACCAGAGGCGCAAATGCCATGAGGAGTTCCAGGGCCACTTCCCGCACATCCAGGAAATCAAGAAGGATGGTCATCCGTAGATCATCCCCAGCGTCATGACGCCGATGACCGGGCCCATGACCGTGAGTCCCACCAGACCGAAGCCGTCGGCGAGGGCGCTCCTTCCCTGCAGCACACCTGCCGTCCCAAGGCCGAGAGCGATGATGAATGGCACGGTCACCGGCCCCGTGGTCACGCCCCCGGCGTCATAGGCGACGGGCAAAAATTCCGGCGGAGTGACGAAGGACAGGGCCAGGATCAGGGCGTACCCGCCCATCAGCACCTTCGCGATGGGCACGCCGACCACGATGCGCAGCACCGCTCCCGCCACACAGACCCCGACGCTCAAGGCCACCGCCAGAATCAGCATGCCCCGGGGCACGAGGCCGTTCGAGGTGGCCCCGATCTGGCGGGCCAGCACGAGAACATTGGGTTCGGCCACGGTGATGGTCACGCCCAGCACGAAGGACATGAACAGAAGAAAGACGACGGACCCCCGGTTGGGCAGTTCGGCCCCGATCATCTCGCCCATGGGTAGAAGGCCGGTGTTCACCCCGAAAAGAAAGAGAAAGAGCCCCCCGCCGACAAAAAGCGCCCCCAGCAGAAACCGGACGAACACCTCGCCCGGCATGTGCAGCAGGGCGAATTGCAGGCCGCATACGACGAGGCTGATGGGCAGGACCGCAAAGGCCACATCGCGCAGCAGTTGGAGGAGTTCTTTGTTCATCCGGCATCCCGTTCAGGTTTTCGCACGTCGGACCGCTCCCGACGGAGGGACACCGTGCATTGGACCAGAGAATGAACGATTGCACAAATATCGCCTGCCTTCAAGCCGCAACCCCGGATTCATCCGTGGCCCCGTTAAATAGCCAGGCCTTGTCCGATATCACGTCCTGCTCCCCGAAGACGTGCGCCCGGTCGCCCGGCTCGAAGACCCAGGCCGGGTCGGGGTTGAGGTGGGTCTTCCCGCCGCGCTGCACCGCCACCACCGTCAGGCCGTGCTCCTTGCGCAGCCGCGAGGCGACCAGGCTCTTGCCGTCGACGAAGGCGCCGCTGGCTACGGTCAGCACCGTGGCTCCGAATGACGAGCACGTCCCCTCCAGGCTGCAGGCGTCGGCCGTGTTCAGCATGGACCGCCGAAGCATGCCGTAGCCTTCGGCGCGGATCTCGCGCACGAAGCGCTCGATGTCCGCCTTGGGTACCAGGTACGTCGAAAGGACGCGGATGAACATCTCGACGGAGGTCTCGTACTCCTCGGCCACCACCTCCTGCGCGCCGAGCTGCATGAGGGGCTCGATCTCGGCCACGAAGCGGGTGCGCACGACGATGTGCAGGGCCGGGTTGTGGGCCCGGGCCGTGGCCACGATGCGGCCGATGGCCGCCGGGTCCGAGATGACCACGGCCAGGATGCGCGCCTTGGCGACGTTGATGTGCTCCAGCACCGCCGCCTGGGACGCGTCGCCGTAGAGGATGGGCTCGCCCTTGGCCCGCTCCCGGCGCACGGTGTCGGGGTTCATCT
>DPKT01000351.1:1177-46272 GCA_003542385.1 Desulfomicrobium sp. | reverse complement strand
TCCTCCTCCCGTAGACCATCGCCGCCACGACGATGCCGACCCCGAAGAACATGGCCAGGGCCGCGAAGGCGCTGACCGAGAGCTGCATCATGCCGCTCAGGCCGTGGCCGCTGGGGCAGCCGTCGGCCATGCGCGCCCCGAACATGGCCACGACGCCGCCGAGAAAGGCGGCTGCGGCCCGCTTGCCCACCGACGGGCCGAAGCGCTCCCTCCAGACCGGGGGCACGCCTTCGAGCTTGAAGCTTTTGTCCGTGGACGACGCGATGAACGCGCCGGCGAAGATGCCCAGCACCAGCATGAACTGCCAGTCGACCCTGACCTTTTCCTTGGTGAAATATTCGTTGGCCTCCGCGCGTTCCGGCACGACCTGCTTCTCGATGATGCCCGCCCCGCGCACGAAGGTCGTCGAGGCGCCGAGATAGGTCGTCTTGCCCAGCCAGACCGTGGTGGCGTAGGCCGAAAGAATGGCCAGCACGCCCACCAGCGCCCCGGCCAGATACGGGCTCCAGCCGCCGTCGTTCCTGTTTGCCTGCATTCGTGTTCCCTCCTGAAAGATTGAAAGTCGAAACCGAGCGCCGCCGGGCGGCGCGCATGCCGCTTGAGATAAACCATACCCAACAATAGGGAAAAAGTGGAGCCCCAAATGAATGGGATTTCATCTCTTCTCTGACAGAATTATTTCCCGTGGCAAGGTTTGAGCGTACAACGTGCCTCGAAAAAAACCGGACTCCTTGCGGCGGTCCCATTCCCTGCACACGGATTATGCTGTAGGGAATGTCGCAGCATCCCGTAAAAGGCGACCCGTCTATGTATGCGACAACGCCTCAAGCCGCCCATGCGACACGTCAGGTCGGCAATTTGTCCGCACAGACCTGTTCAGAGGACACACAAATGAGTTTGCGCTGCACGAAAGCAATCTTGATGAGCAAGACAACGCATGTGATTCTGATCATCCTTGCGCTCGCATCAGCATCCTTGTCACTGGCCGCATCCGCCATGGTCAACATCGAAATCGCCCCGGGCACGTTCAAATCCATTCGCCTGAAGACGCTGCCCAAGGGGGCCGTCGTCGACGTACAAATTGAAAGCACGGGAAGCATTGTCGTGGCCATGGTCAACACCAAGGGCTATGTCAGCTCCTCCCGGCCGCTCTTCATGGGCCGGCTGGACAGGAAACTTTCCTTCACGGTGACCATCCCAGAGTTGGACGACTACTATCTCGTCCTCGACAACCGAAAAGGAACTGACAACAGAAGCGTCAGCATAGCCTTTCAGGCCAACGCACCGTCAAAGAACGAGCCGCAAAAAAATCCAAGCCAGCTTTGACACTGCTCTTTGAACACATCTGGCCGCAGAAAATCTGGGTGAACAATCCACAATGAATCTCATATATCACAGAAAACATGCCTTGCAGACACAAAAGTCACACGTCCTTGACACAATATAAACAGTAACGTCATGCCAACACGGCATGCATCTAATTCATTTTTACCCATCGCCAGCCACATATCCCTGCCATAAAACGTAACAACCAGAATTAAATCCTGCGCCATTCCATTTTGCGACAAGAAATTCATAGGTCATACAAAAAATGTATGACCTGTAACTACTCAGTTTATAAATACAACCAGAACTATATCTATCCAGAGGTATTGAATGATTCGACCAAACACAAAAAATCTGAAAACCCTATTGACGAATATTTTGTAGAGCGGTATGGAAACTATAAAAATCTGTTAACTACGGACAAAACTCTTCCTCTTCCATCTGTATTCGCCTGACAATACAGGCCAAACTCTCCTCTCCCGTCTCCGTATCCAAGTCCAACGGCGCCGTCTGGTAGATTTCCGATCATTTCAGTCAGGAGACACGACACATGCCCCAAACCATGCCGCGCACCAGAGCGTCGGACCGGGATTCCCGGCCGGCCAGCGGAATATCGGAGCACGATGTCGCCAGATTTTTTGAAGCAGAGTGATTGCGGGCAGCAATGGCGGGGTTCATTGCAAGGGGGAGGTCATGAATTCGTTTTTACGGAAGATTTGGAAGAGCGAGAGCGCGAGGGCGAGAAAGAGTGCCGTGAAGCGAGGCCAAAAGGTTCATCTCGAAGTCCTTGAACCGCGCGTTCTTCTCTCGGCTGACGATCTGATACCGGGCGTTTCGATAGCCATTGGCGACGGCCTGTCGGAAATGGCCTCCCGTCTCCAAGAATACGTCGTGACCCAAGACTCTTCCTTTGAAAATCCCGTGCCGGGCGTCCTCTGGTTCGACGCCGACTCGGGCGAATCCGGCGCCTATGTGACGCCGGAAATCAAGGATCTTCTGAAGATCGACGTTGCGGACCGAGACGGGGACGGACGCATCGATGGAATAGATGCCCCGGTGGCGGGCCTCCTGGAAGCGCAATACATGCCAGGCACATTGTTCCTCGGCAACGATTTCAACGACTCTGACGGGGACGGGACCGCACCGCTGGTTCACCAACCCGGCAGCGGCGTCCACCTCGACATGACCGACCCGCTCAATGTCTGGCATCTGATTAGCGGAGACTACTACTACAGTTATCAAGGGGTACTGTGGTGGGCATTTGTCCCTTCGGCCGAACTCGCGCTGTCGGCCATGGATATGGACGACAGCGGTGCTGTCGAATGGCAGGAAGCATTCGATGTCCTTGTTGTCGGACAGATGCAGGACTGGATGGACAACAGCGACGCCCAGTACTATCCGACGCTGGCATACCCCGGCGGAGCGTGGGGCAGTCCGATCACGGACCCCTGGTCAGACTTCAACCATCTGAAATGGGATGGTTCGAGTTGGGTCAACAAGTCCGTCAGCGAATTCCTGGCCGAGCTCGACACATTCCTTGAATCAGGCCTGCAAGCTCCTGCGGCCCTCGTCTCCGGCCACGCATATCATTCGGCCTATCCGTCGGGACAACTGCTCGCCACGAACGGTGAATCCCTGGTCGAAGTCGATATCGGCACCGTCACTGCCCATAACCTCGGGCCCGGATTCACGCTGACGATGGAAGACGTCAAATTTGTCTTCAACCACGATGTCGTCATGGACCTCGGCTATCAGTCCGACCAACTCAACATCTCCGTAGGCACCGAAAAGCCGGCGAATTCGAGCGGCATCGCCGAACCAGGACTGGAAGCCACCAAAATCCAGGTCGAGGCGGGGGTATACTTCGACGACCTGATCATTGGCCTGCAAGGCTACGCAGCAAAGACCATCCCCAATCCCACTCCGCCGCCCGACACCCTGGCACTCCCGGATGGAACTCCCACCGGCCCCACGGATGTCCACGATTTCTTCATCACGGTTCCCGACGGTTCACTGGAAATCGGGGTCAAGGCCCATCACACCGGCATCGTGACCGACGTCAATGTGGGCTTCCTGGGCACGAGCACATCGACTGGCGAGTTCCTCATCGACATGGGTGTGGACACCCTGTTCCACGACCCGAGCCATCCCGACGCCCTCGGATTTGTCCAGACTCTCCCGGTCATGGGCACGACAGGTCTCCTGGCCGGGGAAGTGCCCGAGCCGGAAAACTTCATCCTCCCCTCGGACGTCATTTTCACCCTGAAAATAGGCCTGACCGCCACGTCGCCCTTATCGCAGATCAAGATCACCGCGGCCAGCACCCAGGACAACGCGACCCTCGACGATCTCATTGACGACATCAACGACGCCCTGGCTGACGCGTCGCCGTACGACCTCAGCGGTCTGATCACTGCGGGTAAATATTATTCCGGGGGGGAATGGCGTCTCAAGTTCTCCCTGCCCGACGCCGACATCACCCCACTGGGCTTCAGCGGCAATGAACTCTATGCGGACCCTTACGAAACCATTACCGCCACGAGTGCTGCGTCCATGATCGGCACCACCGATGTGACGCCTGTCAGCTTCCTCGTTTCCGTTGACGGAGCGCTACCAATCCTGGTCACTGTGACGCCGACTCTGTTCGACGATGGAAACGGCGACCCCAGCGACGACGTCGTCACGCTGGCTAGTCTGATCTCAGACATCAATGCGGAACTGCGGGATTCCAACCTGCAATTCCAAATGATCAGCCCACTGTTTTCTTACGGAGTATTCGCGCGGGACAACGCAGGCAACATCGAACTGTACTACAGGACCAGCCTCCTGCAGCCCGATGCCAAATCGATCGAGATCAGCCGCGCCCTCATCCTCGATGCCGAAAACGTTATCACCTACGACGAACTTCACAGCACCTCCGCAGACAATCTCCTTTCGAACAAGGCCGGCTGGAACACGGACGACGCCCTGCAGATCAGCCTCCCCCTGAAAGTCAAGGCTGGCCTCAAGGACCAGTTTGGCATGGTCTATGAGCCCACGGCAACCCTCAAGGTCAACATCAACCCCTTCACCGGCTTCAGCATGGTTGAAGGCGAGGACGAATACGACCGGCCGGATTTCAACCTGACCAACGCCGCCGGCAAAACGCTGCTCCAAATTCGCACAGACAAGGCGGACACGGACATCGACCCGGCCGACTGGTCGCCGGGGGATACGGCATGGGCGAACATGCTCGACTTCACCGTCATCAACGCCAATAGTGTGCTGGGTGGGCTTTCTCAGCTCCAATCATGGCTTGAACGCCTGCCCGAAAGCCAACTCCTGGCCAATTACCAGCTCCCCTTCGCCCAGGCGGTTATGGGCGACGTCCTCGATTTCGCCGATGTGCTTGAGGACGCACTGATCATCGATGACGGCGACGACGGGCTGCAACCCAAGCCGGGCGCCGACGATGCCACAGACACCGGCAAGCTCATCGCCTGGCTCATGGATGGCGACAACGCCAATCTGGTGGTGACCTTCGACACCGCGCAGGAACTGGCCGCCCGGCTCGTCGCGCTCCCGCTCGGGAGCGACGCCATCAATCCGCGCTTCCACACGGGCAAGTCCGAACTGACTTACGACATTCGTCTCAGCCACCCCTTTGAAGACGTCGCGGTGCCGGCCGACTTCAGCCTCGACCTGAGTCCCCTGGACGGCCTCTTCACCGAGTCGACGCTGTACGTCGGAGTGGAAGGGTTCCTCAACACCACTCTTGGATTCAAGCTGGGCAGTGCGGCCAAAGCCATAAGCGCCGAGACGACGCTGGACGGGACTGGCGGTCTCAACGGCGACAAGGGTGTCACCATCAGCGACATCCTGGCCGTAACCGGCGTTGACGACGTCTCGAGCTATGTCGGCCGTCTCTCGGCCGACGCCATCTTCGAAGTGACCGTAACCACTGCGGGCGGCGCGGTCATGATGGCCCGGGTCACGGTTCCCAAGAGCCTGACCGACTCAAACAAGACCCTGGAAAATCTCCTGCAGGACATCGACCTGGCCCTGGACGCGGCCAAGGAACTCGACGAATTCGGCAACGCCACAGCCAATACCCTGCATCTCAAGGCCGATTACGGGATCACTGCGGAAGCGGTCGGGGACCGCGTCCGCCTCATCACCTCGGATGCCGACGTGATCGGTTTCAGCATCGATTCCACAGCGACCAGCACCGCCTTCACGGAACTCGGGCTGCAACCCGAACAGGCGGTCACGGTGTCCCTGACCGGAGCGACGCCCGCATCCGTGCAGCTCACCGAGAACAAGACGTTCACGGTCACGCTGTTCGAAGGGTTATCATCCACGACCTATTCCGTGACCGTGCTCAAGACCGACACCGACGGCAACCGGACCGTCACGGACCTCGTCAATGACATCAACCTTGCCTTCGGAAGGGTGGACATAGGCGGCGGCAAGACCCTGCTGGACCGCTTCGTGGCCAGTCGGGACGGCAACCAGATAGTCTACGGCGCCATCGACCCCGACGTGAACTTCTTCCGGATGGAGGCCCAAGCTGCCATACAGGAACTCGGCATCAACTGGGAATGGCTACAACCGCTTGTTGCCACGACGGATATCGTCTCAGCCGACGGCCATCTCACGGCAGACCAGAGCTTCATGCTGAACGTGACGTACTCGGATCCGTCACTTGACGGTGTTTATGGCACCATCAC
Organism: Desulfomicrobium sp.; assembly: GCA_003542385.1. Taxonomy (GTDB): domain Bacteria; phylum Desulfobacterota; class Desulfovibrionia; order Desulfovibrionales; family Desulfomicrobiaceae; genus Desulfomicrobium. The sequence continues at coordinate 40,237 of DPKT01000351.1, read as the reverse complement.
GGTATTTGCCGCCGATACGGCAGACAATGACGACATTGGCGACCTCGTGGACGATCTCAACGAAGCCCTGACCGACAAGGGGGTTGGAGGGCGCATCGTGGCCGCGGCAGAAGGCCAGAGAATCGTGCTCAAGGCTGCTTCGGCAAGCGTCATCAATATTGTCGTCCTGGCGGGCGGCTCAGCTGGAGAACTCGGATTCACGAACAGCAGCTACGATAGCACGGCCATGAGCTCCGCAGGCGTGCAACTCAAAGGCGACAAAGACATCCCCTCGCCGTATCTCGGCCAACTGACGGACGACATCAGCCTCGGCCTGTCCATCACGACCACCAGCGGCACCTTGAACAAAACCCTGAATATCGATGCAGACGCCACCAACGGTGCGCTCCCAGGCACCGACCCCAACGCCGGCATCTCCGAGCTCGTGGCGGATTTGAACGCCGTCATCTCCGCGGACATCGACCTTGCCGGGAAAATACTGGCCCAGGTCAGCGGTCAGCGCATCGTGCTACGCGCCATCGACCCGTCCGTGCTGTCCTTTGAGGTGACCGCCGGCGCCGGGGCGCTGGGGATTGAAACCGGACAGACGGCGACCGCCGATCTATCCGTGCTCGCCAACAAGTCCGCGCCCCTCTATTACGGTCCGGGCGGCGAAGCCACGTTCACGGTGAGCTTCACGGGCGGCACGCTGGACGGCAACGCCTATACGGTCAAGGTCGGCACGGTCGACCCTGCGACGGGACGGGCTGACTACCTCGACAACTCAAGCATCTACTCGTTGGTCTCGGACATGAACCGCGCCCTGAGCAAGGCCGTGTTGTTTGACGGCGACGCCGACCCGTCAAACGACGTGGTCGTCGACCTGCGCCCGTACGTTGCCGCATCCAACGACGGCTACCGGATGGTGCTGATGCAGGCGGCGGGTGCCGAGATCGGCACCGACTACACAGGCTTCAGCGTGGAAGCCCTCTCGCCGACGAATCCTGCGGCGACAGATTTGCATCTGATACCACACCCACAACTCGATCCGCCTGATATCGACGGAGTCGTCGAAGCTGATTCCGCGGATCTGCTGATCTACACGCAAAATGGCCATGTCTACCGCGTGTCCCTTGACGACGCGACAAACATCGGAATGGTCGCCGACAGAATCTACGCACAGACCGATCATCTGGTCACGCTCGAATACGACGCTTCCGGCACGGCCATCAACCTGCGCGACTCCTCGACGGGTTCATCCCTGTTCCGAGTCGATACGGTGAACCGTAGCGGCGCGGCAATTTCTCTGGGAATATTCGGGGCCGACACGACAACCGTCGATGAAACCCCGGATGGGCTGATCGAAGGTCAAGCCATTGCCGCCATCAAACTGGCCGACCGCGTCTTCGTGCGCAACCTGGGCTCCGAGCCCTTCCTTGACGCGACCGTCACCGTCAAGGCCATCGACGACCCCTCCACGCCGGAATACGACGCACTGAGCGCCAAGGGAGCCTTCGGCTTCGTCGGCGTCAACCTGATCGGACCGTTCAACCCCAGCGTTGCCACGCCCTGGATGAAAACCGACGACCCGGCCACACCCGATATCGACGAATCTCTCCAGGCCGAACCGGGGGCTCCCCAGGAAACCCTCTACACCGGCGACTTCGCCAGCAGCATCGTTTACGCTGGTCCGCCTGAGCGGACGATGACCGACCTGTTCAAAGCACTCACGGCCGAGGACAGCGTCACTAAGGCTGTTCTGCCCGGAACCATCGACGAACTGTCCGCCGTCATCAGCAGGCCCACGTTCACCGGCACCGCCGACTTCGGCCTCCTGGCCACCCTCGACGGCGCCATCTCCGGGATGGCCACCCCGCTCAACCTGGGCGACGGCAGGATCATCGTCTCCCTCGACAACCTCGGCAACGCCTTCGCCGCGCCTCCGTTCGTCACGCTGGGTGATCCCTTTGGCGACTATGTCCTGGTTGAAGACTTCAGTTTCGAGGTGGCCATAGACGGCGGCGTAACCCGCACCGTGACGGTGCTGGCCGACAACACCGACGGCGACAACCTCGACACGGGGATCGGTGGCGGTGCAGCGAACACCTCGCTTGCCGACCTTGTGGCCGATTTCAACTACGCAATCGCCAAGGCGAAACTCGATGACTACATCGTCGCCACCTCCGGCAGTCTGAAACTCCAAGGCGCGTCCCCGTTCTCGGGGATACGTTTCACTGTCACGCCGCTCTCTGGCCTGCCGTACTGGTCGACCGACGCCGGGATTGAAGCGCTTGAAAAAATCGGTTCGTTCGACCCCGGCCTGCCGACCCTGGATGTCCTCGACAGCCTCGGACAGCATTTCGAAACAGCCCTCGGCAACCTCGGCGATTTCCAGGACATCGGTTTCGATCAGGTCATGGACGCCATGGATGGCCTGCTCGGGTTCTTGGATGAATTCGACACCACGTACGACTTCTTCAGGACCGAAATCCCGTTCCTGGGCCTGAGCCTCGACGACGTCATGGACTTCGTCGACCGTCTGCGCGCCGCAGTGGAGGACATCCGGCAGAATCCGGCCGGAAGCCTGCAGATGCTGGCCCAGAAGATCCGGGAGAACTTCGGGCTGCCCGACTTCAGCAAGGAACTTGACCCGGCCGCGGCCATGCAGGCCTACTTCCAGCAGTACGGCATCACCGACCCGGCCTCGGACGTGCTCAAGTTCGCCTTCGCCACCCTGGACGGCGACGACATCCTTCGCATCGATCTGCGCCTGCCCGTGGGCTTCAAGAAAGCCATCGACGTGGACCTGGATCTGGGCGATCTGGCCGGCGTCGATCTCGGCCCCCTGAGCCTGCAAGGCGCGGCGGGCCTCGGCGCGACGGGTTATGTGGATGCCAGGCTGGCTTTCGGCATCAACCTCGATACCGGCGAAATATACCTCTATGAAAACGATACCAGCATCACCGGCAGCTTCGAGGCCTACAGCGACACACTGACCTTCAACGCGGCCCTCGGCCCGCTGGGATTGTTCGTCACCGGCGGGACGGCACGGGTCGACCTCGGCTTTGAATTCAGCGGCGGTACCGACGGTTGGGTGGACATGGCCGGCGCCTTTGAAGGCTTCGACCTCTCGGGCATCGCCGATCCGGTCGTCAACGCCACCTTGCCGCTCTTCTTCCCCACAGACTCAGATTACCTGGGAGACATCCGCTTCAATCCGACCATCTCGCTTTCGGCTGACGGCGACTTCGTCTTCGGCAACCTAATCCCTTACGTTCCCGACCTGTCGAGCATCGACTTCAGCAACCTGAGCCTCTTCGACAACGTCGGCCTCGCCATCGACGCCCTGGATCTGTTCATGGAGCAGGTCCAGAACTTCCTCTACGGCGAGGTCTTCGGCATCGAACTGCCGTTCATCGGCGACAGCCTGGCGGCGGGCGGCGACTTTATCGAGAACATCCGCAGCCAGATCATCCAGCCCTTCAGGGATATCATCGCCAACGCGCCCGAAGTGGCCGGCGATTTCGTGCAGAACTTCCTCTTCACCATCCTCGGCCCCGGCGGCGACGTGTGGGATGCCAGCGATCCGGCCGCCTTCTACGCGGCCTTCCATTCCCTGCCCGGCCTCGGCAAGCTCGTCGACCCGACCGACGGCAGCATCGTCGACTGGAATGCCTACAATGCCGGCACCGTGGACAAGGACACGGCGGACGATTTCATCACCTTCACCTATTTGGGAGAAGACACCCCGACCGACTGGATGGATGACCAGGTGCAGTGGGATCTGCGTCTCGGCGACCGCTACACCCCGGACATCGACCTTGGCTTCGACATAGGCTTCCCGGCCCTGGGCCTGGAGTCCGACGCCAAGCTGAACCTGCTCCTGCTGTGGGACCTGGCCCTGGGCATCGGCATCAACCGGACCGACGGTGCCTACATCGATATCGACAACCCGCGGAAGCTCGACATTGAAGGCACCACCAATGATGCGACAGACGACATTGACATCTCCGACGAGCTCTACCTGCGTGCGGACGCCTGGTTCAACCCGGGCGACCGCCTCTCGGGCAAGCTGGCCTTCCTGCAGGTGGACGTCTTCTCCCTGGGCGACGGTTCCCCGGGAGACGCCACCGGCGCCTACGACGAATTCCGTGATCGCTTCAAGGTGGACGCCAGTTGGGACAACTTCGATCAGCAATACTGGGACGCCGCGACACAGCAGCTCGTGAACAGGCCAAACGGCGCTGGCGACAGCGATGTCGACGAGACGCGGCTGACGGCCGTTTTCCAGGTCGACCTCTACAACGAGGACGATACCGACGAAGAAAAGGATGAACACCTGAGCTTCTCCGAACTCGGCAAGCTGCGCGCGGACGTGGACCTCCAGGTCGACGCCGAGGTCAACCTCGGACTCGTCGCAAAATTCAACGAAGACATCATCCCCGACGCCGTGTCGGCCCTCATCCCGCAGGTCGGGGCGCAATTCGTCCTCGACTGGTCGACGGGCGATCTCATCGGCGCCGAGAACTACGACTTCTCGAAGATGCTCGAACTGGTTGAGTTCCGCCATGTCGGCATCGACATGGGCTCCTTCCTCGGCGACTTCCTCGGGCCCATCGTGGAGAACATCCAGGACATCACGGAACCCCTGCAGCCTGTCATCGACTTCATGACCGCGCGGATTCCGGTGGTCTCCGACCTGGCGGGGCGGACCATCACCCTGGTCGATATCGCCGGTCTGACCGGCTACGTCGAAACAGGCATGATCTACGCCATCGCCGACATCATCTCCCTGGTGAACAGCATCCCGGCCGAGCCCGGTTCCCTCATCGTGCCCATCGGCAGCTTGAGCATCATCGGCCCCGGTTCAACGGACGAGCTCAAGTTCAACCTGACTCTGCCCGACTTCGACCTCGGCAGCGACTCCAGCGGCGAGGGCGGGTTCTCCCTGGGCGATGCCCTGGGCGGGTTCGAGGACGGGCTGGACACGATCCTCGACGGCATCGACACGAGCGGTTCCACCGGGGCGACCAGTTCCAGCGTCCTGAACGGCACCGCGCCCGGAGCGGGCAGCTTCGGCTTCCCCATCTTCGAGAGTCCTTCCGAAATCTTCGGGCTGCTGCTCGGCAGGCCCGCGACGCTCATCACCTACGACCTGCCGCCCTTCGGGCTTGACTTCCAGTGGCGGCAAAGCTTCCCGGTGTGGGGCCCCTTCAACGTCGTCCTGACCATCGGTGCGGGCGTCACCGTGGACCTTGCTTTCGGCTATGACACCGAGGGCGTGGCCAGATTCGTCGAAGGCGATTTCGAGAACCCCCTTGACCTACTGGCCGGCTTCTTCATCAGCGACACCGATCTGCCGCAAGGCACGGGCGGCACCGATGTGCCCGAACTCGTGCTGGAAGGCGAGGTCTTCGCCGGGGCGGAGCTGAACCTCGGCATCGCCAGCGCGGGAGTCGAGGGCGGACTGATCCTGACGGTCAACTTCGACCTCTACGACCCTGACCGCGACGGCAAGGTGCGCGTCGACGAGATGCTCGGAGCCTTCCTCTACGAGGCCCGCACAGGCAACCCGGCCTTGGCTCCCGTGGCCATCTTCGACGTCTACGGCGACATCTCGGCCCAGTTGCGGGCCTACATCAAGGCGCTGATGTTCGAGTACACCTTCGACATCACGCCCAAGATCGTGCTCTTCGAATTCAGCATACCCTTCGACCGTGAACCCATCCTGGCTACCGAGCGCGGCGACGGCGCCCTGCTCCTGAACATCGGCGCCAACTCCGGCTCGCGCCTCAACGGCGACACGGACGACTTCGGCGAGGAGATTCGCGTCAGGTCCATAGGCGGCGGCGAGGTGGAGGTCTGGGGCCTGGGCGTCCCGCAGAGCGCGGCCCAGGTCTACAAGGCCGACCACATCATCGCCTACGGCGGCGAGGGCGACGACAGGATATTCCTGGATCTCGGAACCTCGGGAATCACCTACGCCATTGAAGGCGGCAGCGGCGACGACATCATCGAGGTCACGGGCGGCACCGGTGCCGGTCTGATCCGCGGCGGCCTGGGCAACGACAGCCTGATCGGCGGCGGCGGCGCAGACGTGATCTACGGCGAACAGGGCCTCGACACCATCGCAGGCGGTGCCGGAAACGACATCCTCTTCGGTGACGGCGGCACTCTGGTCTACGAAAACGACGGTACGACACTGAAGCGCCTCTTCGTGATGCCGGGCAGCAACGACGGGGACGACCATCTGCTGGGAGACGCCGGTATCGATCTGCTCGTGGGAGGAGGAGGCAACGACTGGCTGGAAGGCGGCGGCGACAAGGATCTGCTCATCGGCGACGGCGTGAACATCCAGTATGCGAGCGGCGCACTCCCCTCGACCGTCTGGACACCCGATGCGGCCAAGGCCGGAATGGTTGGCTACGACCAGTTCGGCTACCTGACGCTGCGGCTGACCGACACTGGTACGGGCGGCAATGACCGGCTCTTCGGCCAGGACGGCGCAGACGTCATGTACGGCGGCTACGGCTACGATCTCCTCCAAGGCGGCGCCGGCAATGACCGCATGCTCGGCCAGACCGGCATGGATACCATGTACGGCGGCGGCGGTTCCGACCTGATGCTGGGTGGCGCCCATGACGACATCATGTTCGGCTATGCCGACGCCTACGCCACCGAAAACGCCGACACGGTCGCTGACGGCGATCCCGACTCCGGCGACACCATCTTCGGCGAGGACGGCAACGACTACATCCGCGGCCAGGAAGGTGCAGACCGCCTCTACGGCGACCGCGGGGCGGACATTATCTTCGGTGACGCCGGCAACGACACCATCAAGGGCGGCATCAACCCCGACACCATCTTCGGCGGCGCAGACGATGACAGAATCGACGGCGAGGCCGGCAACGACATCGTCTTCGGCGACGACGGGCTGGTGGCGTTCCTCGAATTCTACACCACCGCTCAGGCGACGGAGCTCAAGGCCGACGGCGTCCTGCGCGACGTCATTGAAATCGGCTCCCTGATCCGCACCGACGCCTCGGGCAACCGCCTTATCGGCGACGGCGGGGCGACGGTCGCCAGCCTGGACGCCCTTGTGGGCACCTTCACGGATGACGGTCTGAAGGAGACGCTGGACCTCATCGTCACTGAAGTCGACGTCGACGCCCTCGACGGGGACGGCACCGACGGAAACGACACCATCAACGGTGGAGCCGGCGACGACGTTGTCCTCGGCGGGGCAGGCAACGACTGGATCGGCGGCGACATCGCCCCGGCCGATGCAGGCGCTCTGCCCGAGATCAACCCCATCGGTGATGACGTCCTCATCGGCGACGGCGGGCGCATCGAACTCTTCGGCCGCCTCAACCGCATGATCATGAGCATCCCCGACGCCGAGAGCGTGGGCATCGACCACATCTTCGGCGACAACGGCAACGATATCGCCTTCGGCGGCACCAGTGGCGACTTCATCTACGGCGGGCACGGCAGCGGCCGCGCCCCCGTGGTGCAGATCGAAGGTGAGGATGGGGAATTCTACTCACCGGACAAGGACATCCTCCTTGGCGACAACGGAGTGATCGAACTCGACTTCGGCATAGCCCGCCGAATCTACACGTCCGACGTGACCGATCAAGACACCCCTCTGACCAACACCGGCGGCGCGGACTTGATTGAAGGCAACGAGGCCGACGACATCATCCTGGGCGGCGTCAACGGCAGCCCGGACAGTCTGTTCGGCAACACCGGCAACGACATCATCCTGGGCGACAACGGTCTTCTCGACTTCGGCCTCGACCCAGTCGCGTTGACAGGCGTCGAAGACATCGAATCACCCGCCCTCGAACACGCCCAAACCTTCTACATCACCCGCTACAGCGACACCGTGCCGGTCAAGGTCACGGTGCCGGCAGGTGAATATGCGGACATGGGCGCGCTTGTTGCGGCCATCAACACGGCCCTGGCAAACGCCAAATCCAGTGAAGCCGTGCCTAAGGACGTGGACCTGAGCGGCGACATAGAAGCCCTCGCGGAGGGGAACCGCATCACCCTGGCCAGGAAGGACGGCTCCGTTATGCAGAGCTTCCTGCTGGCTGCGTCCGTAGGCAACTCCCTCGGCTTCGCGCCGCTCCAGACCGGTCCCGACTTCGGCACGCTGGAACTGATCATCTCTCAACCCTACAAGGTGGTGGATCAGGCCACACAGACAGTGGACGACAGTGTGATCCTGGGCGGAGGGGACGAGATCTCCGGCAACGAGGGCAATGACCTCCTCATCGGCGGAGTGGGCGAAGACACGATGTACGGAGACAACGCATCCGCATCCTCCGGCGACGATGACGGTGAAGACATCATGCTCGGCGACAACGCGCGCATTGAGCTGTCCGGTACGGACGGCCGCCTGCTCGTCTTCGGCACGGCCGTCGACCTGATCACGACCACCGATACCGAGGAAGCGACCGGCGGCGCCGACACCATGTCCGGCAACGCCGGCAACGACATCATGCTCGGCGGCGTGAACAACGACGATGGCGACGAACTGAACGGCTTCGAAAAGGATTTGCTGTACGGTGACCGCGCACTGCCCAACTCGACGACAATCGCCGACGACGGCGACGACATCATGCTCGGCGACAACGGCCTCCTCGACTTCACCTACGACCCGGCGGATTACCCCGGCGACGAACCGGGCATGGCTGACACCGACCGCATGACCCTCGACCTGATCCGCTCCTTCGAAGACGCCCTCGGCGGCATCGACGTCATCTCCGGCAACAAGGGCCTCGACGTGGCCATCGGCGGCACGGCCGGCGACATCATCTACGGTGACGACGCCAACGCCAGCGCAGGCGCTGCCGATCTGGGCGACCTGCTGATCGGCGACAACGCCGACATCTTCCTGGTGGCGGCGCCCCTGGCGCCGGACTCGGGCTTCGACCTGAAGCTCGTCCTCGACGCCGCGGTCAAGACCATCCGCACCACGGACTGCGACGACCCGGACAACACCGGCGGCTCCGACACCATCTCCGGCAACGCCGGCGGCGACATCATCGCCGGCGGCGTCTACGGCGACACCCTCTACGGCGACCGCCTCGACCCGACCACGTCCGGCGGCAAGAACACCACGCTGCTGGACGGCGACGACATCATCCTCGGCGACAACGGCGCCTTCGAATGGCTGTCCACCGGACGGCTCTTCGACGTCCTTGGCATCGATCTCGAGGCCAACAATCCCGCCCTCTGGGCCAAATACGGCGCCGGCACGGCCGACACCGACCTCTCCACCCTCGACCTCGTGACCACCGAGCAGCCCAACAGCGGCGGACGCGACCTCATCTACGGCGACAACGGCCGCGACATGATGTTCGGCGGAACGAACGCTGACGAAATGTATGGCGACGACGGCGACGGCGTCGGCGCGGTGAACAACAACGACCTCATGTTCGGCGACCACGGGCGCCTCTACCCGCAGTTCAGCGCCCTGAGGGCACCTGGGCAGGATTGGCGCCTGGCCTTCAACTCCCGCAACTTCTTCGCCATCGATACCGGCGACACGGACGGAGATCCGCTGACCCCGAACTTCGGTGGTGAAGGCGACCGCATGTGGGGCGAGGAAGGCGACGACGGCATGCTCGGCCAGCAGGGCGACGACCGCATGTGGGGCGGCTCCGGCAACGACGACATGACCGGCGGGCACAACGTGTCCGGCGGCATCGACGAGCTGTCCCTGACGACCATCTCGGCCAGCCTTGACGGAACGGGCATCTCGACGCCCGCCATCGACGATGTGAACGACCTCATGGACGGCGGCACCGGTGACGACGCCATGGCCGGCGACAATGCCATCGTCTGGCGTCGCGGCGACGACCTGAGCCCGCGCTTCCGCGCGTTGACGGCGCCCTCCATCTATACGACCTCAGAAACGGCCATCATCGCCAACCTGGGCAGTACGTGGCAGAGCGACCCGGCTGACGCCGTCGGTCGCGACATCGAGCTGATCGATCACGCCGACACCACGGCGGCCGGTCTCTTCGGGGCCGACGTCATGGCCGGCGGGGCGGACAACGATGTGATGTTCGGCCAGCTTGCCAACGACCTGATGCAGGGCGACGGCTACATCGGCGTAAACGACGAAGATGACGCAACCATCACCTACATGATCAGCGTTGAGGACGACGTCGATCCCGACGAAGACCTCTACTTCAACATCCCCGAAGCGGCGACCGACGGCGACGACTACCTGGAAGGCAACGGCGGCGGCGACCTCATGTACGGCGGACTGGGCCAGGACGACATCATCGGCGGCAGTTCGGCCCTGTTCGGCCTGACCACCGAAGCGATGCGGCCCGACGCCTCCGACGTGATCTTCGGCGGGGCGGGCATCGACATCGGCCGCAACCATATCGGCGACGCGACCGAAGACGGCACGACCCATGTCATCACAACCACCGCCGAGGGCCATGCCCGCGACGCCGACTACATCATGGGCGACAACGCCAATGTGTACCGCCTGGTGCAGGGCGGCGCGAGCGGGACGAACCCGGCCGACGCCAAGGATCTCTTCCGGACCTTCAACTACGACAATTACGGCACCCTGAAGATCATTCCGCGGGCCATGGAGCAACTCGATTACCACTTGGGCGGCGCCGACTACAACGGCGGCGAATACGTAAACGGAGCGGCCAAGCTTGAGGGTCAGCCCGCCGACAACGGCGCGGCCGACCTGATCCACGGCGAGTCCGGCGACGACATCATCTTCGGCATGACCGGCAGCGACGTCATCTTCGGCGAGGGCCAGGACGACGACATCATCGGCGGCTACGGCAACGACTGGATCACCGGAGGCACGGGCCAGGACGGCGTCCTGGGCGACGACGGACTGATCCTGACCAGCCGCAACAGCACGGCGGGCGAGCCCCTCAACGGCATCGCCGGGCTGCTGGCCAGCGACCCGCGGCCGAAGTACGCCGACGGCAACGTCCTGAACGAGGTCATCAAGACCCCCGGCGATATCCAGTACGCCCTGATCAACGTGTCCGGCGAACTGAAGAAGACCATGGACCTGGTGCCCTTCAGCTTCGACAAGACCTGGCTCGGCAACGACGACGAGTTCCCTGACAATCAGGACAACCAGCCCTACGCCGACGACATCATCTTCGGCGGCCTGGGCAGCGACTGGCTGCACGGCGGCTCGGGCGACGACGCCATCTCCGGCGCCGAGGCCCTCATGGACGCCTACGTGCCGACATACGACGCTTCCGGCAACCCGAACGGCATCCTCAACCTGGGCTACGGCGCGGTCGGCCTGCCGGCCACGACCAATCCCGGCGACGTGCTGGCCTTCAACCCGCTCGACGGCGACGGGCAGCACACCAACAACCGCTTCCGGGCTGGCGAGTTCGACCTGTACGACGAGTACGACCCGCGCCGTATCATCCTGCTGACCCCGCAAGGCGAACTCTACAAGGGCACGGACGGGATTGAAGGAGTTGACTACTTCCAGTTCCTGCTCAACTTCAACAAGGACGAAGGGGTGCTCCGCCCCGGCGGCACGGTGCCCAAGGCCACGGGCCAGCAGACCGAAACCTATCCTGAGGTCCGTGACGACGGCCGCGACGCCATCTTCGGCGACCTCGGCAACGACTGGCTGGTGGGCGGCACCGGCGCCGACGACATGTACGGCGGCTGGGGCAACGACCTGCTCAACGCCGACGACAATCACGATACAAACGACGGCCTGAACGACATCCCTGACACCCATCCCTTCTACCAGGATAGGGCCTACGGCGGAGCAGGCCGCGACGTGCTCATCGGCAACACCGGAGGCGATCGTCTCATCGATTGGGTGGGCGAATACAACTCCTATCTGGTGCCTTACGCCCCGTTCGGCGCGGCTTCCGTCAGCCGGACCCTGCAGCCCTTCCTGCCCGAGTTCCTGTACGCCCTCTCGGCGGCCGACGGAGCGGACTTCACTCGTCAGGGGGACGAAACCAGAAACGGCGAACCCGAAGGCGAGATGGGTCTCGTGCTGCAGAAGGATTACGCCTGGCAGGATCAGACCGGAGCGCCGGCCGACCCGCAGGCCGGCAACATCCCGGGCGGCGCCCGCGACGTGCTCCGCTCGGCGGGCTTCAACGACGGCACCTCCGACGCCTTCTTCGTGGACAGCGGCGTCTGGTCCGTGGTCAGCGGCCGCTACCAGGTCGCGCCCACGGCCCTTGGAGGCGACGCCCTGAGCGTCTTCTACGTCGACGAATACATCCCGAGCTACTTCGAGATGCTGGCTACAATTCGCGCCGTGAAGCCCACGGGCGGCTACGGCGCCAACGCCTACCTCATCTTCGACTACCAGAACTCCGAGGACTTCAAGTTCGCCGGCATCAACGTGTCCACGAGCAAGCTCGAAATCGGCTACCATGACGCCTCGGGCTGGCACGTGCTGGTGCAGGCCCCCTACACCTCATCCCTCAAGGCCGACACGGACTACAACGTGTTCCTGGCCCTGAACGGCAGCACGGCAACCCTGCGGGTCAACAACAAGACCACCCTGACCTACACCTTCGCCCCCCGCGTCGATGGCTACGGGATCGAGCACTTCCTGCACGAAGGCATGGTCGGCCTGGGAGCCAACAACGCCAGGGCGGCCATCGACAACGTGGTCGTGCAGCGCATCGCCCCGGAAATGACCTCCACGCAGACCGTGGAGTTCTCCAGCCAGGCGGAGTTCGAAGGCCTCTTCCAGACGCCGGTTAACGGCATTGCGGACGGCGGCAGCCTGACCCTGTCCGCCGCGCCCGGCGGGACCGCCGTCGACCTCGCCGACATGCGGATCGCCCCGGCCTCGGTGCTGTCCCTCGAAGCCGTCCTCCGGACGGCCAACCAGGGCGGCTTCGTGTTCGACTCCTACGGCCCGGAGGACTTCAAGTTCGTGACCCTGGACGTGGAGTCGGACAAGATCCTCGTCGGCCACAGCACCGCCAAGGGCGGCATCGTCATCGACGCCGAGAGGAGCGCGACCCTCGACGCAGGAACGGACTACACCCTCGGCATCACCATCGCGGAACGCACCGTCAGCGTGACCCTGGACGGCGGAGCCGCCCTGAGCTTCGCGTTCAACGCCCTGGTCACGGACGGCGAGTTCGGACTGCTGGCCCGCAACGGGGACGTCCTCTTCGACCGCCTGGTGGTCCGGACCGACGACCCGGCCTACGCCACCCCAGCCCTGCCCACGATCTCCGTGTCCGACGCATCGGTGACGGAGGGCGACGGCGGACAGAAGACGGTCGAGGTGACCTTCACCCTTTCGACCGAGTGGGATGCGCCCGTGACGGTCGCCTACGCGACCGTGGCGGGAACAGCCCAGGCCGGTGAAGACTATCTGGAACAGAACGGCACGGTAACCTTCGACCCGGGCGAGACCAGCCGGACCGTGGCCTTCACGGTCTACGGCGACGACGTCGTCGAGCCCGACGAGACCTTCACCATCGAGCTCTTCGATTCCGAGAACGCCGTCATCGCCGACAAGGCGGGCCTGGTCACCATCGTGAACGACGACGCCCCGGCCCCGACCGTGCCGGTCATCTCCGTCTCGGACGCCAGCGTCCTGGAGGGCGACAAGACCAACAAGACCAAGGTGAGCGTGACCATCAGCCTGTCCGCGGCGACGACGGACACCGTGTCCGTACGCCTGAAGACACAGGACGGCACGGCATGGAGCGGGTTCGACTACGTGGCGGCCGACACGGCCATCACCTTTGCCCCCGGTGAAACGAGCAAGACCTACACCCTGACCGTCAACGGCGACAAGGTCGCCGAATTCGACGAGACCTTCGATGTCGTGCTCTCCGAGGCCGTGGGGGCGACCATCGGCGACGGCACCGGCGTCATCACCATCAAGAACGACGACGGCACGCCGCTGACGGCCGACATCCCCGCCAGCGGCGAGATGGAAGGCGTCGTGGCGACCGAGACGGACCTTGCGCCCATCGTCGAAGCGGCCATCGACCTCTGGGCCGAGGCCCTGGGCGAGGAGGCCGTTGCGGCGCTGCATGACGTGGAGTTCCAGGTCGGCGACCTCTCGGGCCAGATCCTGGGCCTGACCGGGAATGGCACGGTCTTCATCGACGCCGATGCCGCCGGCTACGGCTGGTTCGTCGACCCGACCCCGCTGGACGACAGCGAGTTCACGGGCGGCACGGCCGAAGGCATGGACCTCCTGACGGCGGTCATGCACGAGTTCGGCCATGTGCTCGGCTTCAGGGACGTGCCTGCGGCCCTGGACTGCCTCATGAGCGGCACCCTCGAGGAAGGCGTGCGGCACCTGCCGTCCGACCTGGCCATGGTGACCATGCCTTCGGCCGCGAAGTCGAGCCTGTTCAACTTCGCCCCGCCGTCCAACGGCATCCCGTCGGGCTGGATCTTCGAGCACGGCAAGTTCGGCGACGGCGGGAGCCACGGCTGGCTGGACAAGATCCTGAAGCGGTTCAGGGGACGCACGGCTCATGACGGTCTGCCGAGTCTGATCACCATGACGAACGGTGCGGCCCTGCACAACCCGGTGGAGGGCATGGACGAGACGGCCGAGATGCTGGTTCGGCTTGACCTGGCAGACGCAACCGCCCTGCCCGGTGACGCCGTGACGGAACGGGCGCAGGCCTGGCTCGGCGACTTCCTGCTCGACGGGACCGGCAAGGCAGCCCCGAACAGCAAGATCAAGATAGAGATGTGACAGGGGTTTAGAACATAACGAAGGAGAAACGGGACACAAAGGTGCACCAAGGATTATGACGCAACACATGCCGGGAACCGCAACCATGCGTGTTTCCGGCATGTTTTTTTCTGATCGTCCAGGATGACGATCCTGCTCCGCACGCTTCGGCAACATATGGACGCTAAGCTGAAGCGTCGGAATTGCGGCGGACTTCCGCGCAAAAAAGTGAAATCCCTTGACCCACTATGTGAATGAGCGGTATTGTTGTCATAAATATGCATCCATGCTCCATCACCAATTGCAGGAGGAAACGCTATGTCCACTCGAGGTCGCGACGCATCCGAAGCAGGCTCAGAAGGCGTGACCCAGAACGCCCAGATGAAGGTTCGCTGGGATGACACCAACATGAAGAGCACCTATGCCAACGTGTGCAACGTGGCCGGGACGCGTGAGGAGATCGTGCTGCTCTTCGGCATGAACCAGGCCTGGCACGCCGGCCAGAAGGAGGTCACGGTACAACTCGCCGACCGCATCGTCATGAGCCCCTTCGTGGCCAAGCGGCTGGCGCTCATGCTCGGCAACATCCTCAAGGACTATGAAGCCAAGTACGGCAAGCTGGACATCGGCCTGCCCACCGACGTGCAGTAGTCGAACACGGAGCGCGCAGGCCATGTGCCGCGGCCGCCGCCGGCGCGCCTGAATCAGCGGCCCGGGACGGGACACAGTCTATGACCCTGACGGATGTGCACGGCGCCTCCAATTCTCCCGGCGCGGTCCCCTTGCAGGGCGACGCCCGGGACAACGACCTGTGGCGGCGGTTCGCCGAGGCCGCTACACAGGGGGAATTCGCCGAAAGCTGGCTGTCGTTGCAGTGCACCATGGTAGCGGGCGTCCGCAGTGCCCTGCTGCTGCTCGGCACCCCGGACAAGGGCCCCTTTTTCCCCGCCGCGGTCTGGCCGGCCCCCGACTTCGACGTGAACCATTTGGTGCCGGCCGCCGAGCGGGCCCTGAAGGAACGCCGCGGCTTCTTGGCCGAACATCAACCAACCGGCAGGAACGGCGGCCCCCCCGCGAGAACGGTCCATATCGCCCACCCCGTCACGGCCCTGGGCAAGCTTCACGGCGCAGTGGTCCTGGAAGTGCCCGGACAAAGCGATGACCGCATTCAGGATGTCATGCGCCGGCTGCACTGGGGCACGGCCTGGCTCGAGGTCATGGTCCTGCGCGCCGATGCCAAGGCCGCGTCCCAGACCAACGACCGGCTGCGCAAGGTACTCGACTCGGTGGCCGACACACTTGAGCACGACAGGTTCCAGGCCGCGGCCATGGCCTTCGTGACCAGGCTCGCCACCATGCTGGAGTGCGAGCGGGTCAGCCTGGGCTTCATTGGACGAGGCCGGCTGCGCATCAGCGCCCTGTCCCACAGCGCCGAGTTCGGCGAGCGGGCCAACCTGACTCGGGCCGTGGAAGGGGCCATGGAAGAGGCCACGGACCAGCAGTCCCTGGTTGTCTTCCCGCCTCCCCCCGACGCCCCGCCCCTAGTGATCGTCGGACACGACGCCTTGGCCAGGCAGTTCGGCGCCGGAGCCATCTGCACCGCGCCCCTAGGTCCCGACGACGCTCCCTACGGAGCCCTGTGTCTCGAATTCCCCGCCGGCAGGGACCCGGAACCGCAAATCATCGAACTTGTCAGGACCATCGCGGCCCTAGCCGGACCCATCCTCGGCACCAAGCGCAGCGAGGACCGCTGGCTCGCGGCCAAGGCCGCCGAAAAAGCCGCCAGGGGATTGGGCATCCTGTTCGGGCCCCGTCACCTGGCCCTCAAGTTCTGCGGGCTCGTGCTATGCATCCTGGCCGCGGTTCTGTGGTTCATGGAGGGCACCTACCGGGTCAAGGCTCCAACGGTCCTTGAGGGGCAGATCCAACGCAGCGTCTGCGCGCCTTTCAACGGATACATCGCCGAGGCCGTGGCCCGAGCCGGGGACGTCGTGCAGGCCGGGAGCGCGCTCTGCATCCTTGACGACAGGGACCTGCGTCTGGAGCATGCCAAGTGGGTCGCCCAGCGGGAGCAGCTCCTCAAGGAGCACCGGGGGGCGCGGGCCAAATTCGACCTTGCCCAGGTCAGGATCACCGAGGCCAAGATCAACCAGGCAGAGGCCGAACTGGCGCTGGTGCAAGAGCAACTGACGCGGGCGCGCGTCACGGCCCCCTTCGACGGGGTGGTCATGAGCGGAGACCTGAGCCAGTCCTTGGGCGCACCGGTCGAACGGGGACAGATCCTCTTCGAGGTTGCGCCCCTGGACGCCTACAGGGTCATCGTGCAGGTCGACGAGCGCGACATCGGCGACATCGAGGTCGGCCAGCAGGGGCAGCTCGCCCTCCCCTCCCTTCCGGGAGAGCTCTTCCCGCTGACCGTAAGCACCATTACTCCCGTCCTCACGGCCAAGGAAGGGCGCAACTATTTCCGGGTGGAGGCGCAGGTCCAAAAAGTCTCGAACAGGCTGCGTCCCGGCATGGAGGGTGTGGGCAAGGTTGAGATCGGGAAGCGCCGCCTGATCTGGATCTGGACCCACGAGATGGTCTACTGGGTACGCCTCAAGCTCTGGTTCTGGCTGCCGTGAGGAGGGCCCCGTGAAATCCTCGCTCTACAGCCCATCGTGGTATCGCGTCGCGAGCCTGAAGCCGCGCCTGCGCAGTCACGCGCAAATCCACCGTCACACGTACCGCGGCGAGCCGTGGTACGTGCTTCAGGACCACACCTCGGGACGGCACATGCGCTTCACGCCCGGCGCCTACCAGCTCATCGGGCTCATGAACGGCGAACGCTCGGTCCAGGACATCTGGGAGATCGGACGCCTGCGTCTGGGCGAGGACGCCCCGACGCAGGAGGAGATGGTCCGCATCCTGAGTCAGCTGCACGGGGCCGATGTGCTGCAGTGCGACGTGCCGCCCGACATTTTTGAACTGCAGCGAAGGCACGAGAAACGACGAATCGGCAGGCTGACGCAGAACATCCGCAACCCCCTGTCCATGCGCTTCAAACTCCTGGACCCCGAACCAATCCTGGTGCGCTTCCAAGGCGTCGTCAGACCGTTTTTCGGATGGGCCGGGGCACTGCTCTGGCTGGTTGTGGTGGCCTGGGCAGCCTTCCTGGCCGGCGTGCACTGGCCGGAACTGACCGAGGACGTCACGGACCGGGTTCTGGCACCGGGGAACCTGCTGCTGATGTGGGTCATCTTCCCGATCCTCAAGGCCTTCCACGAGTTCGGCCACGCCTTCGCCGTCAAGCGTCTGGGCGGCGAGGTGCACGAAATGGGCATCATCTTCCTCGTCTTCACCCCCATCCCCTACGTGGACGCGTCTACGGCTTCGGCCTTCCGCGACAAGTGGGAAAGGGCCTTCGTCGGTGCAGCGGGCATGTTCGTGGAACTCTTCATCGCGGCCCTGGCGATGTTCGTATGGGTCGGAGTGGAGCCCGGACCCGTGCGTGCCGTGGCATACAACGTCATGCTCATTGCCGGCGTGTCGTCGCTGCTCTTCAACATCAACCCCCTGCTGCGTTACGACGGCTACTACATTGTGGTGGACCTGCTTGAAATCCCCAACCTCGCCCCACGGGGCATGAACTACCTGACCTACCTCGTCCAGCGCCGACTCTTCGGCATGCAGGACGCGGAACCTCCCTGGGCCACGACCGGAGAGAAAGCCTGGTTACTGGTCTATTCGATTGCGGCCTTCTTCTACCGAATCTTCATCTACGTCTTCATCGTCCTCTTCATCGCCGAAAAATTCTTCTTTGTCGGCGTGCTTCTGGCCGTCTGGGCCGCAACCAGCATGTTTGTCCTGCCGCTTTTCAAGGGGCTGCGCTTCCTTGTCGCCTCGCCGCGTCTGGGACGCCGCAGAGGACGGGCCATGGTCGTGAGCATGGGGGCGGCCGCCATCATCGCAGCCGCCGTCTTCCTCGTGCCGGTTCCTCTGAGCACGCGGACTGAAGGGGTCATGTGGGTGCCTGAGGAGTCCTTCGTGCGCGCCGAAGCTGAAGGCGTCGTGGAGCGCATCGTGGCCAAGCCGGGCAGCCTGGTGTCCCCGGGCGAACTGCTCGTGCAGTGCGCAGACCCCTTCCTGCCCGCCCGCATCCGCGTACTCGAAGCCCGTTACGAAGAACTGAAGACCCTGCACGGCAGTCAGATCCTCGAGGACAGGCTGAAGGCCCAGATCACGGCCGAGGAAATGGAGCACGTGGCGGGCCAGCTCGACGACGCGCGGCGTAGGGCCGACGAGCTGATGGTCTACAGCGCCATCGGGGGCAGGTTCCTGGTGCCCGAACCGGGCGACCTGCCCGGTCTTTTCGTTCGGCGGGGCGAAGTGCTCGGCTATGTTGTCGAACCGGCCACGGTCACGGTGCGGGTGGTCGTGTCCCAGCCGGACGCGGATCTGGTGCGGGCTAGGACCAAGGCGGTGGAACTCAGGCTGCCGGACAGTTTTTCGCAGATCACCGAAGCCGCCCTCAAGCGCGAAGTGCCGGCCGCCACGGACCACCTGCCAGGCAGGGCATTGGGACAGACCGGTGGCGGTTCCGTGGCCATCGACCCGCGCGACGAAATGGGCCTGACCGCGTTCCAGAAAATGTTCCTGTTCGACGTCGAACCCCCATCGGCCCGCTGGACCCTGAACATCGGAGGACGCGTCTACGTCCGCTTCGACCATGGCCATGAGCCCCTGGTCTGGCGGTGGTACCGCGCCCTGCGGCAACTTTTCCTGACGAGGTTTCATGTCTAGGGACACCGCCAACGCCCTGATCTCGGCCGGAATCTACCCGGAGCGGGAGGAAAGACGTGAGAACTGGCTCGACCGCCTGGAGACCGGTCTGTCCGCCTTGGTGGCGCCATGGGTACGTCCGGGACGGGGGCGTTTCGGAACAAGCATGATTGGTCGCATCGACCACCACGGGGCGGAGATCGGGCGTCTTACGGACCCCGAAATCAGGCAGACCGGGCGCGAGATCGGCATGACCCTGCGCATGGAGGGCCTGCGGGACGACGCAGTGGCCCGGGCCTTCGCTTTGGTCCGCGAGGCCGCGTCCCGCCGGATCGGGATGCGGCATTTCGACGTACAGCTGTCCGGCGGCCTGGTGCTCCTCAACGGCATGGTGGCGGAAATGGAGACCGGCGAGGGCAAGACCCTGACAGCCACACTCCCAGCCTGCACCGCGGCCCTGACTGGGACCCGCGTGCACATCATCACGGTCAACGACTATCTGGCCGGGCGCGACGCCGCCCTGATGGGTCCGATCTACGAAGCTCTGGGACTGACTGTGGGTGTCGTCAGGCAGGGCATGGACCCGGCCGCGCGCCGAGCGGCCTACGCCTGCGACGTGACCTACTGCACGAACAAGGAGGTGGCCTTCGACTACCTCAAAGACCGTATCGTCATGTGGGACCGCCCAAGCCCCATGCGGCTGCAGCTCGAACGCCTGTACGGAGAAAGCTCCCGGGCCAACCGGCTGCTTATGCGCGGCCTAAGTTTCGCCATCGTGGACGAGGCGGACAGCGTGCTTATCGACGAGGCCCGAACGCCCCTCATCATTTCCACCGACCCCGGGGCCTCGACCGCCCAGAACGTCTACCGTCTGGCTCTCAATCTGGCCGCGTCTCTCACGGCCGGGGATGATTTCAGCATCTCCGAGAGCGAACGAAACGTGGAGCTACGCGACCGCGGCAAGGCCAAGACCGAAGGCTTCGACTGGGCCGAGGCCCGCGCATGGACCAACCCTCCGCAGCGCCAGGAACTGGTCCGGCAGGGACTCTCGGCCCTGTATCTCTTCGAGCGCGACAAGCACTACCTCGTCCGCGACGGCAAGGTCCAGATCATCGACGAGTACACGGGGCGCCTGATGCCCGATCGATCCTGGGAGTTGGGCCTTCACCAACTCATCGAGATCAAGGAGGGCTGCGATCCCACCAGCCGCAAGGACACCCTGGCGCGAATAAGCTACCAGCGATTCTTCCGCCGCTACCTGCGTCTGGCCGGCATGACGGGTACCGCCCGTGAGGTGGCCCGGGAGCTGTGGTCCATCTACCGTCTGCGCGTGGTCCCCCTGCCCACGAACCGCCCCCTTCGACGCAAGGGCCTTCCGAGCCGGGCATTCGACACCGAACGCCGGAAATGGGAGGCCGTGGTTGGAACCATCGGGCAGATCCACGGCAGCGGGCGGCCGATCCTGGTTGGCACGCGTTCTGTAGGCTCATCGGAACTCTTGAGCGGCCTGCTCAACCGGGCCGGACTGCCCCACAGGGTGCTGAACGCCGAGCAGGACCGCCAAGAGGCCGAGATCGTGGCCCAGGCCGGTCAACGCGGCCAGATCACCGTGGCCACGAACATGGCCGGCCGGGGCACGGACATCCGCCTAGGCCCCGGCGTGGCCGAACTGGGCGGACTGCACGTCATCGCCTCGGAACGCTCCGAGGCTGGCCGCATCGACCGACAGCTCTTTGGGCGCTGCGGCCGACAGGGCGATCCCGGCACCTTCCAGTCCGTGCTTTCTCTTGAGGACGAACTGATCACGACCCACGTGAAGACATTTCTGCGCTGGTCCGCGGCGGCCCTCCTACGCTCGCCCATGCCCCTCGGCGGACAATGGGCGTGCGGGCTGCTGGCGCTTATGGCCCAGCGCTCGGCAGAGCGGCTGCATGCGCGGCTGCGCCGCAACCTCTTGAGGCTGGACACCCAGATGGAGGACGCCTTGGCGTTCTCGGGCCGTCTGGAATGAAGCGGGGGATACCATGAAACGGACATTCGTGCTTGCGGGGATGGTCTTTGCGCTGGCCGTGGCTACGGCCCACGCCTTCCAGGCCGACGGGCTGATCACGCCGTTCCAAGTGGTGCATGTTGGAAGTCCCCAAGAGGGGGTCCTGGCCACGGTCGGCTTCGACCGCGGCGACACGGTCCGCAAGGGCCAGGTGGTGGCGACGCTGCATTCCAGCGTGGAGAAGGCTGCCATGGAGCTAAAAAGGGCCCAGAAGGATTTTGCCCAGCGCAAGATGGACCGCATGAACCCGCTCTATCGCAAGGATGTCATCGCGGCCAACGACATGGACGAAGCCGAGACCGAAAAGGCCCTCGCCGAAGCCGACTACAGGTATTCCTCCGAAATCGTCAAACGCCTTGAAATACGGAGCACCATCGACGGGGTGGTCGTGGAGCGCTACATGTCTCCGGGGGAATACGTCGAGAACCGGCCTATCCTCAAGCTGGCCCAGATCGACCCCCTGTGCGTGGAGGTCATCCTGCCGTCGGAGATGTACGACACGGTCGCTGTGGACATGAAGGCCGAGGTGCTCCCGGAAAAACCAGTGGGAGGACGGCACGAGGCGACGGTGACCATCGTAGACCGCGTCATCGACGCGGCGAGCGGCACCTTCGGCGTACGCCTGACCCTGCCCAACCCCGATCATGCCCTGCCCGCCGGTCTCAAATGCACCGTGGTATTCCCCGGGCACGAAAAAGCCGAGGTCGACTGAGCACCACGCGGCCGTCTGGTATCTGGTCTGCATGGACGAGATGGACCTCATGGACGAGATGGACAATATGGACGGGTGCATGCGTGGTCCATGAGGTCCATCTCGTCCATCCCATCGGCTTCTCACCGCCCTTGACCGCAACCCCCGCCATCTGACACACATTGACCATTGAGGAAATCGCCCCGGCAGACACCCAGGCAGGGCCGGCGCCTTCCGGCCCCGTAACAACCACAGACCGGAACCATGAACGATTCTTCCGCGCCGCCCCCCTCTTCCCGCCTCGAGCAGGATCTCATCGCCGCACGCGCGCGCATCGCCGAACTGGAAAACCAGCTCCGCAACGCCCGGACGCGCCACGCCACGCCGGCCATGGACGGGTCCGGACCGAACGCGGCCGTCTACCAGTCCCTGGTGGACAACCTCCCCCTGTCGATCATGACCTTCGACCGCGACGGGCGCGTCACCTTCGTCAACCGGTTCCACCTGGAAACCTTCGCCAGGGGGCGGCTCGGGCCGCAATTCTTTCTCGGCCGCCATCTGACGGAACTGCCCGGGCTGGTTTCGGCCGGGCTGCGGGACGAACTCGAAGGGCTGGTCCAGGGCCGGACCCTGGCCCTGGAGAGCGTCTTCATCCCGCACCTTTCCGCCGGAGGCTCGGCCTGGCAGAGCGTCCGGGGCATTCCCCTGCATGACGCGGGGCAGGTCTGCGGCGGCATCCTCATCCGCGAGGACGTCACCGGGCGCAAACTGGCCGAGAGCGCGCTCAGGGAAAGCGAGCAGCGCCTGCGCATCATCGCCGACAACACCCACGACTGGGAATACTGGCGGGGCCCGGACGGCAAGTACGTCTGGGTTTCCCCCGCCTCGCGCGAGATCACGGGCCTGGCCCCCGATGTCTTCCTGGGCGACTTCGGCCTGCACATCCGCGCCGTCATCCACCCTGACGACCGACAGAGCTGGCTCTCCCACCTCGACGAGGCCGATGCCACGCGCCCGGCCCACAGGGAAATGGAGTTCCGCATCGTCAGGCCCTCCGGCGAAGTCGTATGGGTCAGCCACATCTGCAAGGCGATCTACGACGCCGACGGCAAATACCTCGGCAGGCGCGGCTGCAACCGCGACATCACGGCCCGGAAACAGGCCGAGACCGAACTGCAGGCGACCCTGACCGAGCTCTCGGCCGTGCACAAGAGCGCCCCGGTCGTCATGATGCTGTTCGACGAAGAGACGCGGGTCCGCAAGCTCAACCGCGCGGCCATGGAGTTCATCGGCCGCAGCGAGGAGGACACCCTGGGCCTGCGTTGCGGCGAGGTACTCGGCTGCCCGAACCACGCGAAGACACCGCAGGGATGCGGGTCCGGCCAGGCATGCCCGGTATGCTCCATGAGCGGCGTCATCCGGGACACCTTCGCCGACCGGCAAAGCAGGCAGAACGTGGAGTTCTGGCTGCTGCGCGAAGAGCTCGGGGGCGGGGACCGTTGCCTGCTGCTCAGCGCGGACTACCTGGAGGTGCAGAACGAGCCGCGGGTCCTGGTCTGCGCCCTGGACATCACCCGGCAGAAGGCCGTCGAAGAGAGCCTGCTGCGCGCCAAGGAGGAGGCCGAGGCCGCCAATCGCGCCAAGTCGGAATTCCTGGCCAACATGAGCCACGAGCTGCGCACCCCGCTCAACGGCGTCATGGGCATGATGCAGCTCCTGCAGACCACGCGGCTCGACGAGGAGCAGGACGAGTTCGTGTCCATGGCCCTGCGCTCCTCGGACCGGCTGACCCGGCTGCTCTCGGACATCCTCGACATCTCGAAGATCGAGGCGGGCAAGGTCGAAATCGTGCACGAGTCGTTCAGTCCGGCGGAGCTGGCCGAGTCCGTGTCCGACCTCTTCAGCCTCGCGGCCCGGGAAAAGAGCCTGCCGCTGAGCTGCGCCCTGCACCCCGACCTTCCGCCGCGCCTCCTGGGCGACGCCGCCCGCGTGCGCCAGATTCTCTTCAACCTGGTGGGCAATTCCCTCAAGTTCACGGAGTCAGGCGCCATCACCCTGGAGATGACTCCCCTCGGTTCGCCGCAGGACGGCGCCCTGCGCGTCCTCTTTTCCGTGCACGACACGGGCATCGGCATCCCCGCCGACAAGTTCGGGGAGCTGTTCAAGCCCTTTGTCCAGGTCGAGGGCTCCTACACGCGCAGGTACCAGGGGGCCGGGCTGGGCCTGGCCATCGTCAAGCGCCTGGCGGAACTCATGGACGGGAACATCTTCGTCGAGAGCGAACCCGGCAGGGGCACCTCGATGCATGTGGTCCTGCCCTTCGGGCTGCCCACCGCCACGCAGGTCGAAATGCCGGCCCGCTCCCGGATCGGGGAGACGCGTCCGGGGCTGCGCATCCTGGTGGCCGAGGACGAACCGTCCAACCAGTTCTACATGCGACGGATCCTGGAGAAGGCCGGGCACTGCGTCGTTCTGGCGACAAATGGTCGCCAGGCGGTCGATGTCTGGAAGGGAGGGGACTTTGATCTGATCCTCATGGACATCCAGATGCCGCTCATGGGCGGGACCGAAGCCGTCAGGCTGATCAGGGCGGAGGAGGCCCGAACCGGCAGGGCCCCGGTCCCCGTCGTAGCCCTGACCGCCTACGCCATGCCCGGAGACCGCGAAAGGTTCATGGCTCTGGGCATGGACGATTACATCGGCAAGCCGGCCGGCATCGATGCACTGACCGCAACCATCGCCAGGGCCTGCGGCCGGCCCTGACGCCTCCTTCCCCCGCGTGGCGGAAGTGCCGCGCCGGCTTCCATGATGACACGTACTTCGATGTCTGGTATTTTTTAGTTGAAAAACGTGTAACGGGGGCTGATGGGACGGGAGGCACGCCATGCCCGGCAAGCCGGATACATTCCGCACAGAATGGGCCACCTTCGCGGTCTGCGCCTGCATTCTGGCAGCCGTCCTGATCTACGAGAATCAGCGCGAATTCACCTCCGTCAAGACGCGGGAAGAGGAGCGCCTCGCCGCCGTGGCCTCGGTCGGCGAGTACATGGTCGTGACCCAGCTCGAAAAGATCGACGCCACCCTCGACAACCTCCGGGACGCACTCCCCCCTCCCATACTCACGCAACGCCTCCATGACCGCTCTGACGCGCTTTCGACCGCGGCCAGGCTCAAGATTCTGGCCACCGCCATGACCAGCGTCCGTTCCCTGGACATCATCGACTCGTCGGGCGCGATCCTCGCTTCCAACTTCGACGAGCATGTGGGCCAGAACACCGCGGAACAGGAATATTTCACGACTCCCCGCGACCGGCCGGACGACGACGTCCTCTATATCAGCAGCCCCTTCAACAGCTCTCTCAGCGACCTGAACGTCAACATCACGAAATGCCTGACCGCACCCGACGGCTCCTTCGCCGGCCTGGTCACGGCCTCCCTCGACCCGGAGTTCTTCCGAGCCATCATGGCCGCGGTGCTGTACGCTCCCAATTCGTGGGCCCGACTGGTCCACGGCGCGGGTACGGTCCTTCTCTGGGTACCGGCCAGAGAGGGAATGGTCGGCAAAAATCTGGCGATCCCGGGCACGTTCTTCACGCGGCACCTCGAGAGCGGACTCACGTCCTCCCTGTTCGAGGGAAAAAGCTACGCAGCGAACGAAGAGTCCCTGCTCATCCTGCAGACGGTGCAGTCGCCGACCCTGAAGCTCAGCCCCCCGCTCGTCCTGGGCGTCGGCCGGGACACGCGCGCCGTGTTCCAGTATTGGCGCAACAACGTTCGCGTCTCCATCGCCCTCTTCGCCACCGTCTTCCTGGCCGGCGCCGCCGCCCTCTTCGGCTCGCAGCGCTGGCGCCGCAAGACGCGGCTCCATTCCGAGCGCATGGGGATCGAACTGCAATCCGTCCGCACGGAACTCGAGAGCTTCTTTTCCATCTCGCCGAACATGCTCATCATAACCGACCTGCAGGGAGTCTGCCTGAAACTCAACCCTGCCTGGGAAAGGGCCATGGGGTACCCGTCAGGGGAACTGGAAGGGAGGCAATGCATCGAATACTTCCACCCCGACGACATGCAGGCGGCTTTCGATACCCTGGCCGACATCGCCGCCGGCAGGACCGTTTCCGACTTCGTGGCCAGATTCCGCAACAAGAACGGTTCCTACCGCTTTCTCGAATGGTCCGCGGCAGGCCACGGCGGCCTGGTCTACGCCGCGGCCCACGACATCACCGGGCGCAGGGAGGCCGAGCGGCATCTGCACGAACTGGCCTACCATGACCGTCTGACGGGGCTCCCCAACCGGACGCTCTTCTTCGACCGCCTGTCCCAGGCCTTGTCAGGCGCCAAACGCAACCAGAAGCCTCTTGGCATCCTCTTCATTGACCTGGACGGCTTCAAGAAGGTCAACGACGAGCACGGACACGACGCGGGCGATACGGTCCTGAAGACCGTCGCAGAAAGGCTCGTGGAAACCGTGCGGGCCACCGACACCGTAGCCAGGATGGGCGGCGACGAGTTCGTGATCATCCTCCACGAACTCGAAGGCCGGGACGGAGCCAATGCCGTTGCGCGGAAAATCCTGGCCGCCGTGACTCCGGACATTCCCCTGTCCGAAACGCTGACGTGCTCCGTGGGGTCCAGCATCGGCATTAGCCTCTACCCCGAGCACGGCGCCGACATGGACAGCCTGCTCATGGCCGCGGACATGGCCATGTACCTGAGCAAGAAGAAGGGCCGAGGCGGCTTCGCCTTCGCAGGGGAAGCCCGCCAGCCCGAAACCGGGGTCACGCTGAGCGAAACCCACGTCGTGGGCGTGACGGAGATCGACCAGCAGCATGCGGAAATGGCCGCGCTGGTCAACAAATTGTGCGCGACCCAGCGGGACGGGGACAACCTGGTGGGCGAGACCCTTTTCAAGGTGCTCCTGGCGTACACCGAATACCATTTCGCCACCGAACTCGGGCTCATGCTCCAGCACGGCTACCCGGACCGCAAGGCGCATGACGCGGAGCACGAACGGCTGGTTCTGGAACTGCGCCGCTTCGGCCCGGAAATGGGCGACAAGGACGTTCAGTTCCTGCGCGACTTTTTCAGGACATGGCTCCTGGAGCACATTCTGGAGCACGACAAGGCACTCGCCGCGTTCCTGCGCGGACTGCAAACATCAGCAGAGGCCGGGACCTGATGCCCGGCGCCGGCAACAGCGGAAAGGGAGCCGGCCCTTGACGGGACCGGCCGTCATGGATAGATGGCACGCTTTACGACGAAGGGGAGTAGCTCCTCCAGGCCCGGTCAACATCACTGGCGCGCACGCGCTTGGCCCGGCCGTCGGTGACCCGCCGATGAGCAAGACCTTCAGCATCGCACATGCTGGAGGTTTTTTTGCGCCTCCAGCACATTCTCAACCACTGGAGGTTTCATGAACACGCTTCTGCTCTGGGTCGTCTTCCACGTCTTCATCATCGCCCTGCTGGTCTTCGATCTCGGCGTGGTCCAACGCAGGGACCAGGAGATGAGCGTCCGCACGGCGCTGTGGCTCAGTCTCGGGTACATCGTCCTGGCCCTGGCCTTCGGCGCTGGGGTCTTCCACTTCAAGGGCATTGATGCCGGCTACGAGTTCCTGACGGGCTACTTCATCGAGAAGAGCCTGAGCATCGACAACATCTTCGTCTTCCTGCTCATCTTCCTGCACTTCTCCGTGCCCCGCCACGCCCAGCGCAAGGTCCTCGTCTACGGCGTCATCGGCGCCCTGGTCATGCGCGCCGTGCTCATCTTCGCCGGAGCCGCGGCCATCGCCTCCTTCCACTGGCTGCTCTACGTCTTCGGGCTCTTCCTCGTCGCCTCGGGCGTCAAGATGCTCGTCGCCATCAACCAGGAGCCGGACATGTCCCGCAACCGCATCGTGCGCTTCATGCGCAGCCGGTTCCGCGTCACGGACGAGTACGTGGGCGAAAAGTTCTGGGTCCGCCGGGACGGCCTGTGGTACATGACGCCCATGTTCATCGTCCTGGTCATCGTCGAGACGTCCGACGTCATCTTCGCCCTGGACTCCATCCCGGCCATCCTGGCCGTCAGCAACGACACCTTCATCGTCTACTCGTCCAACGTCTTCGCCATCCTGGGGCTGCGCGCCCTGTTCTTCGCCCTGTCGGACATCGTGCACCGCTTCCACTACCTGAAGTACGGCCTGTCCCTGGTCCTGATCCTGGTGGGCGCCAAGATGCTCCTCAACACCTGGTTCGGGACCAAGGTCGTATCCACGGAGATGGCCCTGGTCATGACCGCGGCCCTGATCGGCGCGTCCGTGCTCTACTCCGTCTACCGCACCAGGCGGCCCTCGACCGAGGAGGCCCGCAAGGCCGTGCGCTGGTGGATACCCGGCACCCCGGCCAAGGAAACGGCCTCTGCCGACGCGGCGGTGAAGGCGGACGAAGCGAACTGAGTTCGCCCGCCCATGGGGGAGCCGCCCACGATTCGACAACGGGAAGGGGTTGCTGATAGGGAGGGAAAATGCCGGAACGCAACCCCAACCCGGCCGCGCCCGCCCGGGCCGCGGCCGCACCGCGAGGAGAGTCCATGTCAGAGCTCGACAGAACGGGGCGACAGCCCAAGGGCTACCTGGTCCTGCGCACCCTGGCCATGCCCAGGGACACCAACCCCAGCGGCGACATCTTCGGCGGCTGGATCCTGGCCCAGATGGACGTGGCCGGGGGGCTCATGGCCTCGGAGATCTCCAAGGGCAGGACGGTCACCGTCAGCGTGGAGAAGATGTCCTTCGACAAGCCCGTACGCGTCGGCGACACCATCTGCGTGCACGCCGAACTTCTGCGCGTGGGCTCTTCGTCCATGGACATCAAGCTCGAGGTCTGGGCCAGGCAGCTGGTGGACGCCTACGAGGCCGAGCGCCAGCTCGTGACCGAGGGCGTCTTCCGCTACGTGGCCGTGGACGAGAACCGACGCCCGCGCAGGGTGCCGGACAACCCGCTCTTCTTCACCAGGGACTAGCCGGATGAGCGTGTGCCACCGGACTACTTGAGCTCCTTGATCCGGCGGATGTCCGCAGACTTGCCGAGCATGAGGAGGATGTCGCTGTCCTTGATGACGTAGTCCGCGGGCGGGACGAGGACGAAATTCTCGGGCACGAGTTCCTTGATGGCGATGACGTGCACGTTATACCGCGCGCGAAGGTTCAGCTGGATGAGGGACTTGCCGATGAACTCCCGGGGGGCGCCGACCTGGATCATGTCGAACTCCTCGGCCAGGGGGATGAAATCGAGCACGTTGGGCCGGGAGAGGTTGCGGGACACGCGAATGGCCATATCGCGCTCGGGATGGATGATCTCGGTGGCACCCATGCGGCGGAGAATCTTGGCGTGGTCGTCGTCGATGGCCTTGGCCAGAATCTTCTTCACCCCGACCTCCTGCAGGTACAGGCAGATGAGAATGCTGTTGCTGATCTTGGTCCCCGTGGAGACGATGACGCCGTCCGTCTCCTCAAGGCCAAGGGACTTGACCGCCTCCTTGTCCGTCGCGTCGAGGACCATGGCCTCCGAGCAATGGGGATCTATGGATTGGACCCTGGCCCGGTCCGAGTCGATGGCCAGCACCTCGTTGCCGTCCTCGTAGAGGGCCTTGGCGGCATGAAATCCGAAATTGCCAAGGCCGATCACCGCAAACCTTTTCATATGCTTGAACCTCTTTTCTATCCGATCATCAGGTTTTCTTCGGAATACTCGACGCCTCTGGCAGGGCCCGCGCCGACGACGATGTAGGTGAAGGTCAGCACGCCGACCCGCCCGACGAACATCATGCAGGTGATGACCAGCTTGCCCCAGGTCGTCAGGGACGGCGTGATTCCCATGGACAGCCCCACGGTGCCGAAGGCCGACACGGTCTCGAACATGTAGGACAGGAAAGACCCGTGCGGAGTGGCCAAGGCGTTCTCGGCCACCGCGTCCCCGACCAGGAGCAGGAACACGGCCAGTCCGATGATGCTCAGGGAAACCAGGACGAGGGATACGCTGCGGGTCACGGTCTCGTTGGGAACGCTCTTGCGGAACATGTTGACGCGCGGGCTTTTGCGGACACGGCAAACGGTGAAGGCGGCCAGCAGCGCCAGCGTCGTCGTCTTGACGCCGCCGCCGCACGATCCCGGGGACGCGCCGAAGAACATGAGGAAAAGCATGAAGGTCAGGGTGGCGTCCTGCAGGGCGCCGATGTCCACGGTGTTGAAGCCGGCCGTCCGGCAGGTGATGGACTGGAAGACCGGTGCCAGGAACTTCTGCGCCGGCGGGCCGTCCGGCAGCGAGCCGTGCATTTCGAGCAGGTAGAACATCACGGAGCCGCCCGTGATGAGGATGAGCGTGGTCCAGAGCACGACCTTGGTCTGCAGGGCCAGCCGCCCCCTGGCTCCCTTGCGGCCGGTAGCCCAGGCCTGGAGGTCGTAGAGCACGGGAAACCCGATGCCGCCGACGACGATGAGGGCGCAGACGGCGAAGTTGAGCAGCAGGCTTCCGCTGTAGCGCATCAGATTGTCTGGGAACAGCGCGAAACCGGCGTTGCAGAATGCCGAGACGGAATGAAAGACGCCGTAGTACGCCGCCTTCGCCGCAGGGAACTCGGCCAGCCAGTGCGTCGTGAGCAGGAGCGCGCCCACCGCTTCCACGCCGAGGGTGAAAAGGATGACGCTGCGGACGAGCTTGGCGATGTCCTCCCGCGGCGTGTGCGTGAAGACGTCCTGCATGGCCATCCGCTGGCGGATGGAGACGCTGCGGCCGAGCCAGTTGAAGAGGGCCACGGAAATGGTCATGAGCCCCAGCCCCCCGACCTGGATGAGGCCCATGATGACGATCTGGCCGAAGAGCGTGAAGGTGCCCGCGGTGTCGACCACGGTCAGCCCGGTGACGCACACGGCCGAGGTCGCGGTGAAGAGGGCGTCCACGGCGGCGATGCGGCCATCGCGGGTCGCCGCGGGCAGCATGAGCACCAAAGTGCCGACGAGAATGACGAGCAGGAAGCTGGTCAGGACCAGCGCCGCGGGGTGCATCTTCAGCATGCGGGAACGGAAGGTCATGCATCGCACCTGGGGGTGAGAAACTGCCCGCACTGCGCATGGGACGCCGTCTCGCAGCACGATCGCAGACGTTGCGGCCCGAGGACCATCCTGTTCCTGTACGCCCCGCACACGGTCAGTTCGGTCCGCGCGTTGATGGCGCTGTAGTTCAGGAAGGGACAGACCAGCGCCAGCTGTCGTTCGAGGCTGTCTTCGGCGCCAAGGCGCATGACCGCCTCCTCGATCCCGGCGGCGTCCAGCCTTCCGAAATTCATCACGGCGACGAAATCGGCCCCGTTGCGGCGAAAGCTCTCCAGCAGCATGCGATGACGATGGGACACGACCGCCACCACGCGGCAGACGCGGACGGACCGTTTCAGCATGCCGACGAGATCCGGCAGCGCGAACCTCTGGGCCTGCTCGTTGCTGCCGGCCACGACGGCGACGGTGGACTCGCGGCCGCCGGCCGTCCGCTCCAGGCACTGCATGGTGCTGAAGGCGCAATCCTCCGGGGACGCCTCCCCGACGACGCCGGCCGGGTCCACGAGAAGCAGCTTCCCGCCCCGGACCACCGGACACCCGCATGTTTCCGCGTGATTCATTTACGACTCCCTGAACACCTTGGGCAGGGTGAAGATGAACGTGCTGCCCCGCCCCGGTTCCGATTCGACCCAGATCGTGCCGCCGTGGGCGCGCACGATCTCCTTGCAGATCGCAAGCCCGAGGCCCGAGCCCTCGCTCTCCCCGTCCCCGACCTGTACGAACTTCTGAAATATCCTGGCCTGATCCCCCTGCGGGATGCCCGGCCCGTCGTCGGCCACGGCCAGGCGGACCCAGGCCCCGTCGTCGTGCGCCCTCAGCGCGATGTGCCCGCCGCGGCCGACGTAGCGCAGGGCGTTGGAAACGAGATTGCTGAGCACCCAGGCGATCTTGTTGGCGTCGGCCCGGACCGACGGCCCGTCCCCGTCCATCTCCCGGCGCAGCGACACGTCCTTCATGTCCGCTTGGCTCCTGAAGACCGCCTGCACGTGCGAAAAGAGCGTCCCCACCGTCACCGGCTCGAACTCCATCTCGATCCGGCCGGCCTCGATCCTGGAGAGGTCCAGCAGGTCGCTGACCAGCGACTTCATGCGTCCCACCTCCTCGTGGGCGGCCAGGAGCAGCTCCCGGTCCTTCTCGGCCAGGCTGCCGGAGGCGTGTTCGAGGAGCAGGGCCACGCTCATGCCTAGGCTCGTCAGGGGCGTGCGCAGCTCGTGGGACGCGGCCATGATGAAGTCGTTCTTGAGCTGTTCGGCCTGCTTCAGCCGGGTGATGTCCCGCAGCAGCAGGACCGCTCCCGACAGGTTCCGCCCGCTGCCGATGCCCGTCACGGAGAAGAGGTAGTGCGCCGTGCGCCCCTCCCCCTTCAGGTTCAGGATCCGCTCCTCGTCGGGCAGGCTCGGTGGCGAGCCCGCGCGGACCGTCTCACGGATCAGGTCGCAGACCCTGGCATCCGGCACCACGTCGGCGCAGCCCACGGCGTCCGGCTCGGCGGGGAGCCCGAACAGACGCCGTGCCGCCGGGTTTAGGCCCGTGACCCGCAGCTGCGTGTCGAAAATCACGAGGGAGTCCTCGATGCTGGCCAGCACGGCCTCTCCCTTGTCCTTCTCGGCGATGATCTGCTCGATGTTCATGGCATGGTAACGCCCCACCTGGGTCGCCATGCGGTTGAACTCCCCGGCCAGACGGCTCAGCTCGTCGGACCCGCCCACCGGGACCTGCACCGCGTAGTCCCCGTCCGAGATATGGCGCGAGGCCTCCATGAACCGCCTGATGGGCCGCACGATGCGGTCCGCCAGGACCATGCTGAACACCAGGGCCACGCCCAGGGACGCCGCGGCCGTGAGGGAGGTGGACCAGATGGCGCCGCGCGCGACCTCGCCCGCCCTGAGGCTGGCCCCGTACATGGCCTCCTCGTTGAGGAGGCGCAGCCTGACGCAGGCGTCCCTGACCCGCGTGAACAGCGGCGAGACGTCATGCATGTAGCCCGACGCGTCCGGAGCGCCGGACGCGGGGAGCGCGGCGGCCAGGGCCTTGAAGGCCCTCCGGTAGGCCTCGTAGTCGCGCTCGATGCCCTGCAGCAGCTCGCCCTCACCGCTGATGGTGACATTGTCCCTGGCCTTGGCCAGCCATTCGAGGAAGGCGGCCTCGTTGCTGCGAAAGAGCTCCGCCCCCTCCCCCTGCCCCAGAAGCATGAGGAGGATGGCGCTGTCCTGGCGCTCGATGGTGTCCACCATGTTTTCCGCGGCCAGGATGCTGCGGTAGTTCTCGCTCAGGATGGCCTCGGTGGCCCTGCCCAGGGAGACCAGGTTGACCACGGCCAGGGTGACGACGAGGCCCATGAAGGCGAAGGAAAGGCCGTAGCCGAGAAGAATCTTCTGTTTGAGCGTCATCAGTTGTCCTCCGCACCCGACCCGATGAAAGCAAGGGCCAGGCCAAACATATACTTATATATTTCGTATATTTGAAAGAAAGAACCAGGGAATGGGATTGCAGTTTGCGCGATACGGGAATTTGAAACCTTGCATTGTGCAAGGTCGAGGAGGGAAAATCAGATGCCGTAGGCCTTGCGCCTGCGCCACAGGGTGGCCTGGTCGATCCCCAGCACGTCGGCGGCCGCCTGCAGGGAGGCCGAGGCGGCCAGGACCCTGCGGATGTGCAGTTCCTCGATGGCCGCCAGGGACACGGGGTCGCCGATCTTCGGGGCGGTGTCGGCGGGGACGACGCTCTCGGGCAGGTCGGCCCTCCCGATCATGTCCCCGCAGCTCAGGATCACGGCCCGCTCCACGGCGTTGCGCAGTTCGCGGACGTTGCCGGGCCAGGGGTGGCTGGTCAGTGCGAGCTGCGCCTCGTCCGTGAAGCCCAGCATCCGCTTGCGGTTGGCGCGGCCGAAGTAGGCCAGGAAATCCATGGCCAGGGGCAGAATGTCCTCGGGCCGGCTGCGCAGGGCCGGGACGGTCAGGCTGATGACGTTCAGGCGGTAGAAGAGGTCCTCGCGGAAGCGGCCTTCGGCCACGCGCTTCTGCAGATCGACGTTGGTCGCGGCGATGATGCGCACGTCGGCCTTGCGCGATGCGGATTCGCCCAGGCGCTCGTACTCCTTGTCCTGGATGAAGCGCAGCAGCTTGGCCTGCACGCCGGGGGCCAGATCGCCGACCTCGTCCAGGAACAGGGTGCCGCCCTCGCAGGCCGCGATGCGCCCGGGGTTGTCGCGCACGGCCCCGGTGAAGGCGCCCTTGGCGTGGCCGAACAGTTCGCTTTCCAGCAGCTCCGCAGGGATGGCCGGGCAGGCCACCACGGCCAGGGGTTTCGCAGCGCGAAGGCTCCAGGAGTGTATGGCACGGGCAAAAACGGTCTTGCCCGTGCCGCTTTCGCCCTGCAGCAGGACAATGGCGTCGGAGGCGGCCGCCTTTCTGGCCACCTCCATGACCCGCTGCATGCCGACATTGGCGCTCTGCAGCCTGTCCTCGGGCCCCAGGCGCTGCATGTTCTCCTTGAGGGCGGCGATCTGGGTCTCCAGCTCCCGGATACGGGCGATGCGCCCGGCAGCGAGCTTGACCTGGTCGGGAGAGAATGGCTTGGCGAGATAATCCGTCGCCCCTCGCCGCATGGCCTCGACCACGCTCTCGATGGAGGCGAAGGCCGTGATGACCACGATCTTGATCCAGGGCGAATCGGCCAGCAGGGCGGGAATGAGGTCCATGCCGCTCTCCTCCCCCAGCTTGAGGTCGAGGAAGGCCATGTCGAAGACGAGCCTGCGGCTCTCCTCCATGGCGTCGGCCGAGTTGCTCACGGCCACGACCGTATGCCCCTCGGCGGCCAGGCAGTAGGCCAGGGTCTTGCGGATGTTGGTTTCGTCGTCGACGATGAGGATCTTGAGGGTGTTCATGGCGGTCCCGGGCAAACCATGGCGAGGACCATGGCAGCGACGGCCTTCCATACCCCAGAGCCTTCCGCGCGCCAAGACAATATCCCGCGGCGCTTCACAGCGCACCATGGAAAAGGGGGCCGAAGCCCCCTTGTCTATTTCCCGGCCATCATGGCCGCGATGTCTTCCTGAACGGTGCCGGTGGGTTTGAGATCGAACGTGTCGATGACGACCTTGGCTACGTTCGGGGACAAAAATCCCGGCAGCGTGGGCCCGAGGCGGATGCCCTTCACGCCGAGGGCCAGCAGGGCCAGGAGCACGGCCACGGCCTTCTGCTCGTACCAGGCGATGTCGTAGGACACGGGCAGCTTGTTGATGTCGTCCAGGCCGAAGACCTCCTTCAGTTTCAGGGCGATGACGGCCAGGGAGTAGGAGTCGTTGCACTGGCCGGCGTCCAGCACGCGCGGGATGCCGCCGATGTCGCCGAGGTTCAGCTTGTTGTAGCGGTACTTGGCGCACCCGGCCGTGAGGATGACGGTATCCTTCGGCAGGGCCTCGGCCACCTGGGTGAAGTACTCGCGGGACTTCTGGCGGCCGTCGCAGCCGGCCATGACCACGAAGCGCTTGATGGCGCCGGACTTGACGGCGTCCACCACCTTGTCGGCCAAGGCCATGACCTGGTGATGGGCGAAGCCGCCGACGATGGTGCCCTTTTCCAGTTCCGTGGGCGGCGCGCATTTCTTGGCCTGGGCGACCAGGGCCGAGAAGTCCTTGGCCCCGCCGGCCGGGCGGTCGGGAATGTGCTTGGCTCCGGGGTAGCCTGCCGCGCCGGTGGTGTAGAGGCGGTCGAGGTAGGTGTTTTCCTTCTTCAGGGGCACCAGACAGTTGGTAGTCAGCAGGATGGGGCCGTTGAAGGCCTCGAACTCGGGGTTCTGGTGCCACCAGGAGCCGCCGTAGTTGCCGATGAAGTGCTTGTACTTCTTGAAGGACGGGTAGTAGTTGGCCGGGAGCATCTCGCTGTGGGTGTAGACGTCCACGCCGGTGCCCTCGGTCTGCTTCAGCAGTTCCTCCATGTCTTTCAAATCATGGCCGCTGATGAGGATGCCGGGGTTCGTGCCCACGCCGATGTTGACCTGGGTGATTTCCGGGTGGCCGTAGGTGGAGGTGTTGGCCTCGTCCAGGAGGGCCATGGTCGCGACCGACGTCTGTCCGGCCTTCATGACCAGCCCGACCATCTCGTCCACGGACAGGTTCTTGGTGGTCGAGGCCAGGGCCTCCAGCATGAAGTCGTCGATCTCGGCCTTGCGGAAGCCCAGCACCGCGGCGTGCTCGGCGTAGGCGGCGATGCCCTTCAGGCCGATGATGAGGAACTCGCGCAGGGAGCGCACATCCTCGTTCTCCGTGGCCAGGATGCCGACGGTCTTGGCCTTCTCGGCAAAGGCCGACGAGGGCGCGGTCCAGGTGGCCGCTTCGGGCAGGGGCTCGCTGAAGTCCTTGCCGTTCTTGGCCTTGTAGGCGGCCAGGAAGGCGCTTCTGAGTTTGTCGCGGCGGGCCAGGCCTTCCTGGATGAGGGCCGTGAAGCGGGCGTCGTCCCAGTTGGCGTTGGTGATGGTGGCAAAAAGGGAATACAGCACGAAGTCGTCATTGGAGCGGTCCGGCTGTCCCAGTTCCTTCAGACGCTCGCCGTACACGGCGATTCCGCGCAGGACGAAGATCAGCAGATCCTGCAGGTTGGCCGTTTCCTCCGGCTTTCCGCACACGCCCTTGATGGTGCAGCCGGTGTTCTTGGCCGTTTCCTGACACTGAAAACAAAACATGGTTT
Source organism: Desulfomicrobium sp. (assembly GCA_003542385.1). Lineage (GTDB taxonomy): Bacteria > Desulfobacterota > Desulfovibrionia > Desulfovibrionales > Desulfomicrobiaceae > Desulfomicrobium. Next base: position 3,271 of record DPKT01000351.1, on the reverse strand, counting down.
TCCTCCCTTTTTCAGGTTGCAGGTGACGTTGTTGAAAATGCCCCCCTTCTTACCATGACCGAAAGGAATTTTCCAGACGTTTTTGTAGCAATGTTCCCGCTCTGAAATTAGAACCAGAACTCGGGGTAGCGCCGGCTTTTGGGGATGTTGTTGACCAGCACGGCCACGGTCAGAAGCACCGCGGCCCCGAAGCCCACGGGCAAGAGGGCGTACATGTAGCCGAGGCTGTGCACCGAGTCGCCGCCGATGACTGCGATGAGCGCCGTGGCCCCACCGGGAGGGTGCAGGGTTTTGGTCACGTGCATGGCCGCGATGGCCGTGGAGACCGCCACGGCGGCGGACAGCCAGACGGCGTCCCCGAGGGTCTGGTATGCGCACACGCCGATCACGGCGGAAATGACATGCCCCCCGAGCACATTTCTCGGCTGGGCCAGGGGGCTGCGCACTGCGCCGTAGACGAGGACGGCCGTGGCGCCGAAGGAGCCGATCAGCAGGCCCTGCCCCAGCCGGTCCACGAAGGCCGCGCCGATGAGCCCCACCAGGGCGATGCCCACAAACGCCCCGACCCAGGACCAGACGACTTCCGCGATCCCTACCCTGGGCGGGCTCTGGGTCGTGCCGCGCATTTTCCTGAAGTATTCCACGGCCTACCTCCCGCACATGGCGCCGACGAGGTCGGTCCGGGTCACGATGCCCACGGGGCGCCCGTCGCCGTCGCAGATGGGCAGGCGGTTGATGGAATGCCTGGTGAACAATTCCGAAATCTCGGCCACCGGCGTCTCTTTGGAGGCGACGACGACCGGCGCGCTCATGATGTCCTCCACCAGCAGTTTGCGCAGGTCGGCGACCATGCAGCCCGGGGTGTTCAGGCACGTGGCGACCACGGTCATGAAGGAAGCCTTGCCGGGCAGCCCCATCCGGCGCAGGAAATCCTTTTCCGAGACCACGCCGCAGACCCGCCCCTCGCCGTCGATGACAGGCGCGCCGCTCACGCCCAGTCCGGCCATGCGCCCGGCCGCTTCCGAGGCGCTCATGCCCTTTTCCAGGCAGTGCACGGGCGCGGACATGATCTCATCCGCCCTGCCCCGGGCCCTGACGCGCTTCAGGGCCAGATCGTAGGCCAGTTCGTATATCTCCCGGAAAGTCCCGGGCGTGATGTCCACGTAGCCCTGCATGGAACGCATGGCGTCCAGGACATCCTCTTCAGTCAAATCCATAAGTCCACATTGATCGGCCATAGATTTCTCCTTTGAAACGCGTACCTCCCAGGCGGCCCCGCCACCCGGGCTTCATCACCTACCCCATAAACGGGTCGAGGGCCAGCGGCCCTTGCGGGGCGCGGGGCGGCGCCCCGCATCTCTTCCTCCTCGTCCTCACACCTCCCGCCCCTCCCCGGCCTGCTCGTGGGTGCGTCCGTCGCGGATCTGGTAGAGCCGGCGGAACGTCGGGATGATCTTCTCGTCGTGGGTGACGACGATGATGGCGGTCTCGAACTGCCTGGCCATGCGGTTCAGGATGCGGATCACGGCCATGGCGCGTTCGCTGTCCAGGGGCGCGGTGGGTTCGTCGGCCAGGATGACCGGCGGCCGGTTGACCAGGGCGCGGGCGATGGCCACCCGCTCCTGCTCGCCGCCGGAAAGTTCCCCCGGAAGATGACCGGCACGTGCCTTGAGGCCGACCCGTTCAAGCACCTGCAAGGCCCGCTCCCGTTTCTCGGCGGTCGAAAGCTTCTTCACCGCCAGGGGTAGCATGACGTTTTCCAGGGCGGTCAGGTAGGGAACCAGGTTGAAGGATTGAAAGACGAAGCCGAGATATTCGCGGCGGAAGTCGGCGAGCTGTTCGGCCGGCAGACGAAAGATATCGATGCCGTCGACCCGGATGCTTCCGGCTGTGGGGTGGCACAGCCCCCCGATCAGCGAAAGAAAGGTGCTCTTGCCCGAGCCGGAAGGCCCCATGACGCCGAGAAAGGTTCCCTCGTCAATGGTCAGGTCGATGCCGTCGAGGGCCGCGACCGCCCCGGCCCGGCTGGGGTAGTGTTTGCTCAATCCATTGATTTCGATAAAAGCCATGTCTGCATCCACAAAAAATAGAAAA
>DPKT01000351.1:0-1092 GCA_003542385.1 Desulfomicrobium sp. | reverse complement strand
GGAACCACCCGCCAGCCGGGCATCCCAGACGAGATGGGCGTGGGCTTCCGCCAGCACCGGCAACAACAGTCCCGTAGCCAGCATCCCGGCGAGATAACCGAGTATCCCGGCGAGCAGGCTGACCGTCGCCGCTTCGATGAGAATCAGCCGCGCCACATGGGCGCGACGGAAACCGAGGGCGCGAAAGATGCCGATTTCGCGGGTACGCTCGTTGACCGAGCCCATCATGGTAACGAAAACCACCAGGGCGCCGATGAGGATCACCACCACCGCCACGCCGAAAGCAAAGACCTGAAACTGCTCGATGGCATGCATCCGGCTCTTCACCACCTGCTGGATGGCCCCGACCCTAGCCTCGGGCAAGACGGCGGCGATCTGCTCGACCATCTCCTCCACCGGGCAGTCGCCGCACAGGGCTGCCACTTCCACCAGCGACACCAGCCCCGGCTTGTCGAGCAGAATCTGCGCCGTCGACAGGCCGGCGATAAGCAGATCGTCGTCCTGAGAGCTTGTTTCCCGCAAAATCCCGGTCAGCACAAAGGGGAAATCCTCGATCTCGACCGTATCCCCCAGCTTCAGGCCGAGACGCCGGGCCACCGAATGGCCGGCGACCAGTTCGTTCCGCTCCGCCAGCGGCCGCCCCTCGACACTCCACCAGCGTTTGAGGTGGAATTCCCGGTCTGCCGCCACCCCCATGAGCATCACCCGCTCGCCTTTGACATGAACGGTGCCGAGCACCTTGGGGGCGATGGCGGCGATGTTGCGCCGGTTGGGAATAGTCTCGATGCGAGCGAGATCGGCTTCGGGAATTTCCCGGGGGTCGACGCTCACTCCGCCGAGGGTGATGCCGCCGTAAGAGAGGGAAAGCTCGTCGGTTTTCGGGGTGATGAGAATATTGGCCCCGAAGTTCTCCATCTGATGCTGGACTTCGGCGGTCATCGCCGCCGACAGGGAAATCATGGTCACCACCGTGGCGATGCCGATGAGCAACCCGGCCAGCAAAAAAGCCAGCCGTGCCTTGCGGCGGCGCAGGTTATTGAAGGCGATGGTCCGCAGTTTCATGAAAATCAGATCCCTTCGAAATAACGAGTT
>DPKT01000302.1:9930-10183 GCA_003542385.1 Desulfomicrobium sp. | reverse complement strand
GCGGCCCTGGCGCGGGCCGCGCTCCCCTTCGTGGTCCGGGGCCTGACGGGATACGACGCCTGCTACGCCGCCCTGGCCAGGGAACTGGACGGAGTCTGGCTGACCTTGGATCGAAAGGCGCACGGCCGACTGGGTTCGGGCGGTGACGCCTTCTTGCTCGACGCCGGGGAACGGCTGCCTTTGTAAACCGGGTCGGGACCCGGCGACATCCGCCAGAACTCACGCGGCACGGATTTCAAGGACTCGGCACAAG
>DPKT01000302.1:3413-9919 GCA_003542385.1 Desulfomicrobium sp. | reverse complement strand
GCATGCCGGGAAATATCCGCTAGCCTGTCCGCCATGCGCAAATCTGATGCCCTGTCGCCCGCCGAAAAGACGGCCAAGGCCCGACGCCGCTGCCGCCGGGCCTTGTGGTGGATAATCGCGATGTATCTGGTGACGACTCCACTGCGGTGTTACGAATACGTCATTTATTCCTACCTGCCGCAGATGTTCTACGACTGGGGTCCTTTCTTCACATTCATCCTTATCATATCGACGGAAGGATACTCTGTTTACTTGGCGATTCGCTACTTTCGCCTGCCACAGCTGCAAGGATTCTACCCTTTTTTTGTATTTGTTATTGCATACAACATAATCGGCGCAATACACCCATGCGAAACGAATATAAAATCTTACTCCTCTGTATTTCGTGACGAACGAGAACAGTTTGTCAAAGATTATTGTGCAAAGAAGCTCCCACGGAAACCAAAATTCTCAGAACGTCGTTTCGTATTGCCTCCGGAATTGAGACATCTTGCCCTTGACGGCGGCCTTGTCGACATCACCTGTGGAAGGAATCGGCGGACGGCTCTCTTTTTCACATATCTTGGATTTCTCGATACGTGGCATGCACTCTTGTATCAATCCGACGACTCCTTTCCCGATGATCCGTATATCCTGGACTCCTATGAGATCACAAAAATTGAAAAATACTGGTACTACATCCTTCATTGAAGGGAAACGTATTCGAGCACCGAAAACCAGGTACCGATGAAGAACATTGCACCATGGCTCCACTCCTGCCGTCTGGCGGCAGGCTGGTTCATATCATCTCTTGTGCAAGCCAGACGTGGGAATCGCTCTTTTGCAGTGAGAAAGATATTCCGGAACGAACCGTTGGTACCCGCTCAGGGGGGCGCATTCTTCGTCCTCTTTTGAGGCGCGACGTTTTCTCAAGAGAGGGTTACACCTTTTTGAATCTCCTTCGGCAAAACCCCGTGTTGGCATGCCGGGAAATATCCGCTAGCCTGTCCGCCATGCGCAAATCAGATGCCCTGTCGCCCGCCGAAAAGACGGCCAAGGCCCGACGCCGCTGCCGCCGGGCCTTGTGGTGGATAATCGCTCTGTATCTGGTGACAACGCCTCTGCGATGTTACAAATATATTATTTATTCCTACCTGCCGCAGGTGTTCTACGACTGGGGTCCATTTTTGATGTTTGTTGTCACGATATCCATGGAAGCCTATACCGTTTTCCTGGCGATTCGCTACTTTCGTCTGCCGTGGCTGCAAAGCTTCTATCCTTTTCTTGTTGTCATCATTGCCTACCACACAATTGGTCTGGCAAATCCATACGAAACCAACATTAAATCGTATTGCGAAATTTTTCGCGAAGAACGGGAACAGCTTGTCAAGGACCATTGCGCGAAAAAGATTTCATTGCAAAAATTTCATTGGGATCATTGCTTCGTGCTGCCTTCTGAGTTGAGACACCTTGCCCTTGATGATGGTGTTGTCGAAATCACCTGCGACTGGGACCGGCAGGCAGGCCTTTTTTTGACCGATCGAGGTTTTCTCGACGCTTGGCAAGGGCTTATGTACCAGTCCGACGACTCCTTTCCCGATGATCCTCAAGTCACGGATGCTTACGAGATCATAAAAATTGAAACAAAATGGTACTATATCAATCATTGAAGAGAGACGATTTCCACATTTTTCCCCATCGAGCACTGCTTCGGAAACGCCTTGCGGGAGTGGCCTCACGCTCCGTGCCGTGTGATGACGAAAGACGACCAGCGTGCCTTAACGTCTCGAACACCGCCTTCGCCTCGCTCATATCTCTTGGCGGTCATACGCGATGAGGACTTGCCCTTTTACTCCAACACATCGAGAATCCATTTGGCAATGGCTTCCGAACCAGCGTGCCTGCCAGTAAAGACACCCTCGGCGATCCTGAGCACGTCATCTTTTGTCATCCCCGATTCCGGGTACCTGCTTCGATAGATTTCCTGGTAGTACCGAAAGCCGGCTTTGATCATCCTCTGGTCGTTCGGGTCGTCACCGTAGGGAGGCCCCTGAAATGATACGCCAAAATCCAAGATCGACTGCACATATTTTTCATCCCTCCAATCGTTTTTGGCTTTGTTTGTCAATACATGCACAATCCCAGCCGCCTGGAGCGCCCACTTCTCCTGGAATCCGAAGGCCATGGCCGTGGCCCCGTAATTGAAATTCCCGAAGTTTTCATATTTGGGGTCAATTCTTTTATAATCCCAGGGGCCGCCTTCCATGACCATCTCGATAAACCAGAAGGGATTGAAACTTTCCCGCGCCTTTTTGATATTCGCGTCGATGTGAACGCCAGGCGGCGCGTCAGGAACTTGAATTTTCGTAGAGAGGGGATCGTTACGTACATCCACCTCTAAATATTTATAAAAACAATCATGCTTCATGCGCAGAACTTTATTCTGCACCGCGGAGAAAGTGGCTATTTCCAAGGACGTCGTACCTTCCGCCTCTTTTTCGCGGCGCATCCTCGCAAGGATGCCGTCATCATCGTCCGCCATGTGGACCATCCCTTTCTGAACGTTATGACCGAGACAAACCCGTGCCGAATCACCGCATCCATGAAGAAGCGGTAGCGTTACAGAGCTGTTCCCCGCCGCTACAAATCGGAGAAAACCCGTTTCAGGGCCAAAAAAAGAGGCCGGGCTTTCACCCGGCCTCGTATAAGGCGTATGTGCTCGCGCGCGGCGTCTAGTACATGCCGCCCATGCCGCCCATGCCGCCGCCGGGCATGGCCGGGGCAGCCTCTTCCTTGGGCTTCTCGGCGATGGCGCACTCGGTGGTCAGCAGCAGGGAGGCCACGGAAGCGGCGTTCTGCAGGGCGATGCGGGTCACCTTCTTGGGGTCGATGACGCCGGACTTGAGCAGGTCTTCGTACTCGCCGGTGGCGGCGTTGTAGCCGAAGTCTTCCTTGCCGTGGCGGACCTTGTCGATGACCACGGCGCCTTCGACGCCGGCATTGCCGCAGATCATGCGGATGGGCTCCTCGATGGCGCGGCGGATGACCTGCACGCCGGCGGCCTCGTCGTCATCGGCGGGCTTCACGGACTCCAAGGCGGCCTGACAGCGCACCAGGGCGACACCGCCGCCGGGGACGATGCCTTCTTCAACGGCGGCGCGGGTGGCGTTCAGGGCGTCTTCCACGCGGGCCTTCTTTTCCTTCATCTCGGTCTCGGTGGCGGCACCGACGTTGATCACGGCGACACCGCCGACGATCTTGGCCAGGCGCTCCTGCAGCTTCTCGCGGTCGTAATCGGAGGTGGTCTCCTCGATCTCGTTGCGGATCTGCTTCACGCGGGCCTTGATGGCTTCGGCTTCGCCGGCGCCGTCGACGATGGTGGTGTTTTCCTTGTCGATGACCACGCGCTTGGCGGAACCGAGCTGGTTCAGGGCGATGCTTTCGAGCTTGACGCCCAGGTCATCGGACACGACTTCGCCGCCGGTCAGGATGGCGATGTCCTGCAGCATGGCCTTGCGGCGCTCGCCGAAGCCGGGGGCCTTGACGGCCACGACCTGCAGGGTGCCGCGCAGCTTGTTGACGACCAGCGTGGCCAGGGCTTCGCCTTCGATGTCCTCGGCGATGATGACCAGGGGCTTGCCCATCTTGGCGGCCTGCTCCAGAACCGGGAGCAGTTCCTTCATGTTGGAGATCTTCTTCTCGTTGATGAGGATCAGCGGGTTGTCCATTTCGCAGACCATCTTGTCGGGGTTGGTCACGAAGTAGGGGGACAGGTAGCCGCGGTCGAACTGCATGCCTTCGACGACGTCAAGGGTGGTTTCCAGACCCTTGGCCTCTTCAACGGTGATGACGCCTTCCTTGCCGACCTTGCTCATGGCCTCGGCGATGATGTTGCCGATGGTGGAGTCGTTGTTGGCGGAAATGGTGCCGACCTGGGCGATTTCCTTCTGGTCGCGGGTGGGCTTGGCCAGCTTGTCCAGGCTTGCGATGACGGCCTCGACGGCCTTGTCGATGCCGCGCTTGATGGACATGGGGTTGCGGCCGGCGGCGACCAGCTTGATACCCTCGTGGAAGATGGCCTGGGCCAGGATGGTGGCGGTGGTGGTGCCGTCACCGGCGATGTCGGAAGTCTTGGAGGCGACTTCCTTGACCATCTGGGCGCCCATGTTCTCGAACTTGTCTTCCAGTTCGATCTCCTTGGCCACGGTCACGCCGTCCTTGGTGATGATGGGGGAGCCGAAGGACTTTTCGATGACCACGTTGCGGCCCTTGGGTCCGAGGGTGACCTTGACGGCATCGGCCAGGGTGTCCACGCCCTTCTTCAGTCTTTCACGGGCCTTGGCGTCGAACTTGATAACTTTAGCAGCCATGTGTGCGTCTCCTTATGTAATGAAAGATTAGGCTTCGATAACGGCGAGGATGTCGTCCTCGCGCATGATGAGCAGTTCTTCGCCGTCGATCTTGACTTCGGTGCCGGCGTACTTGTTGAAGATCACCTTGTCGCCGGTCTTGACGCCCATGGGGATCTGCTTTCCGTCATCGGCGACCTTGCCGGGGCCGGCGGCAACCACTTCACCCTTGATGGGCTTTTCCTTGGCGGAGTCAGGGATGATGATGCCGCCTTTGGTTACCTGTTCCTCTTCGAGACGCTTGACCAGGATACGGTCGTGCAACGGTCTGAGCTTCATGTTTTCCTCCAAGATGTTTAAGAATTTCTTCCGAGTAGATAAATTTTCTGGCACTCTTCACCATCAAGTGCCAACACGCGGGCCTGTTCGTTCCTCGCCGGTCCGCGCAAGACAGAGGCCCAAATAATCCCTGCCCCGGTGAAGTCAAGGGCGACCGCGCAAAAAAATTTCATGTGCACCCGGATTTTTCCGCGGCCGCCCTGCGCGTCTTGTGATTCCGGCCGAGGCAGGCTATGGATTTCGCCTTGAAAACGCGTCCCGTTTCGATCAGGGACGACACCGCAGACAAGGACACGCCCATGCTCGACATCAAATTCGTTCGCTCCAATACCGACGACGTCAAGGAAGGCCTGCGCAAGAGGCGCAGCAAGCTCGACCTCGACGATTTCCTGGCCATCGACCAGAAGCGCCGCGACCTCCTGCTGGAGGCCGAGGAGCTCAAGGCCCGCCGCAACCAGGCCTCGGGCGACATCGCCCGCATGAAGAAGACCGGCGAGAACGCCGACGCCCTTCTGGCCGAGCTCGGGGCCATGTCCGTCCGCATCAAGGCCCTGGACGAGGAACTCAAGGACATCGACGGCCAGACCGAGCAGTGGGTCATGTCCATTCCCAACGTCCCGCACCCCTCGGTCCCCGAGGGCGTCGACGACTCGGACAACGTGCAGGTCCGCACCTGGGGCGCCAAGCCCGAGCTGGACTTCGCGCCCAAGGAACACTGGGAACTGGGAACGGCCCTGGGCGGCCTGGACTTCGAGACCGCGGCCAAGATCACGGGCAGCCGCTTCGTGCTGCTGAAGGGCTGGGCCGCGCGCATGGAGCGGGCGCTGATCAGCCTCATGCTCGACGTGCAGACCATGGAGAACGGCTACGACGAGGTCATGCCGCCGGTCATCGTCAACCGCGAGAGCCTCATGGGCACGGGCCAGCTGCCCAAGTTCGAGGAGGACCTCTTCCGCCTGGGCGACTCCAACTACTACCTCATCCCCACGGCCGAGGTCCCGGTGACCAACATCTACCGCGACACGACCCTGGGCGAAGGCCAGCTGCCCATCGCCCACTGCGCCTACACGGCCTGCTTCCGCTCCGAGGCCGGTTCCTACGGCAAGGACACCAAGGGCATGATCCGCCAGCACCAGTTCGACAAGGTGGAGCTGGTGCGCTTCGTCCACCCGGACACCTCCTACGACGAACTGGAAAAGCTGCTGGGCCACGCCGAGAGCATCCTGCAGAGGCTGGGACTGCACTACCGGGTGGTCACGCTGTGCGCCGGAGATTTGGGCTTTTCATCCGCGAAAACTTACGATATAGAGGTTTGGTTGCCCGGTCAGGACAAGTATCGCGAGATTTCGTCCTGCTCCAACTTCGAGGACTTCCAGGCCCGCCGGGCCGGGATCCGCTTCAAGCCGGCAGCCTCGAAGAAGAGCAGACTGGTGCACACCCTGAATGGCTCGGGTCTGGCAGTAGGCCGGACAATGGTAGCGATTCTCGAGAATTACCAGCAGGCCGACGGGTCGGTCATCGTCCCCGAAGCCCTGCGTCCGTACATGAACGGACAGGAAAGGATCGAACTGAAAAAAGGGTGACTTTCCGGCTTGACAAGCAGATGGCCCGACTATAGAAGCGTCTTCTCTTTCGGGCCGTTAACTCAGACGGTAGAGTATCTGCCTTTTAAGCAGAGAGTCGAAGGTTCGATCCCTTCACGGCCCACCAAAACCTTGCGTCCCCATCGTCTAGTGGCCTAGGACGGCGGCCTCTCACGCCGCTAACAGGGGTTCAAACCCCCTTGGGGACGCCACTTTATTTCTGACGCGGTTCGCGTCCCCATCGTCTAGCTAGGTC
>DPKT01000302.1:3262-3391 GCA_003542385.1 Desulfomicrobium sp. | reverse complement strand
TTCAAATCCCCTTGGGGACGCCAAATATTTTGGGCGATCGTTCAACGGCAGGACAGCGGACTCTGACTCCGTCAATCTTAGTTCGAATCTAAGTCGCCCAGCCACGTCCCCATCGTCTAGCTAGGTCCA
>DPKT01000302.1:0-3250 GCA_003542385.1 Desulfomicrobium sp. | reverse complement strand
GGTTCAAATCCCCTTGGGGACGCCATCTTTCCTTTCGCAAGCCCCGGGCAACCGCCCGGGGCTTTTTGCGTTCCGCGGTCCGCCCACGAACCGGACAGGAACTGTCCGAATTGCCGGGAGGTTTTGACGCGGCCCTCCAATTTGGCTACCTTTGTTGACGCCTGCATTTTTCCACACCGCGGACCTCAAACACGGAGAGCGACCATGGACCCAACCCGGCTCATTCCCTCGGCCCTGCCCATTCCCATAGAATGGGGCTGGTTCTACCTTTTTCAGGTGTTGACCTTCATCCTGCACATCCTGGTCATGAACGTCATGCTCGGGGCGTCCATCATCGCCCTGGTCCACAATGTGCGAGGGAAGAGGGACTCCGAGCCCCTGACAAAAACGATCTCCGTCAAGCTGCCTTTCACCATCGCCTTCGCCGTCAACTTCGGCGTGGCGCCGCTGCTTTTCATGCAGGTCCTCTACGGCCAGTTCCTGTACACGAGCAGCGTGCTCATGGCCGTCTACTGGCTGGGCGTCGTCGGCCTGGTCATCGCCGCGTACGGCAGCGCGTACGTCTATGACTTCCGCTACACCGCCCTAGGCTCCCTGAAGACGCTCTTCATCGCCGTCACGGCCCTGTGCCTCCTGGCCACGGGCTTCATCTTCACCAACAACATGACGCTCATGCTGAACCCCGAGGCATGGACCGCGTACGTCGACAATGCCGGCGGGACGATCCTCAACCTCTCGGACCCGACGGTGCTGCCGCGCTACCTGCACGTCGTCGCCTCGTCCACGGCCCTGGGAGGCCTGGCCCTGGCCCTGCTGTACCAGCGGCGCAAGGACGACCCGCAGGCCGGCCGCTGGGTGCGGCACGGCATGAACTGGTACGCGTTCTCGACGGTCGTGCAGATGGCCCTGGGCCTGTGGTTCCTCACGGCCCTGCCCGAACGCGTCTCGCATCTCCTGCTCGGCGGCTCCCTGCCCCACACCCTGGTCTTCGCCGCGGGCGCGATTCTCGGGATCTTCAGCATCAGCAACGCGCTGCGCTACAACGTCCGCACCACGGCCATCATCTCCGTGACCACCGTCTCCCTCATGGTCTATCTGCGCGACATGGTCCGGGACGCCTACCTGAGCCCGTATTTCAACGTCTCCGAACGCGTCGTGACCGGCGAATACTCGCCCTTCGTCCTCTTCGTCCTGACCCTCCTCGCCGGGGTCGCCATCATCGTCTGGATGCTCAGAACCGCGTCCACCGACACGGAGGTGCGCTCATGAACTTTCCTGTCTGGGAACTCCATTGGGCCGGCGGCGGCCTGCTCATCGCGCTGATTTCCATCTTTCACGTCTACATCGCCCATTTCGCCGTGGGCGGCGGCCTGTTTCTCGTGCTGACGGAGCTTCTGGCCTACCGGCGCAACTCCCCGGAAATCCTGGCCTACGCCAAGCGGCACACCAAGTTCTTCCTGCTGGTGACCATGGTCCTGGGCGGCATCACCGGTGTCGGGATCTGGTTCATCATTTCGCTCGTCGCCCCGGCGGCCACGTCGAGCCTCATCCACACCTTCGTCTTCGGGTGGGCCATCGAGTGGGTCTTCTTCCTGGCCGAGATCGTGTCCCTGTTCATCTATTACTACACCTTCGGCAGGATGGGCCGGCGCAATCACCTGATCATGGGCTGGCTCTATTTCTTCTTCGGCTGGATGTCGCTGTTCATGATCAACGGCATCATCGGCTTCATGCTCACGCCCGGCGACTGGCCGGTCACGCGGGGCTTCTGGGACGGGTTCTTCAACCCGACCTTCTGGCCGGCCCTGGTCTTCAGGACCTGCATCGCCCTGATGTTCGCAGGACTCTACGGCTTCGTCACGGCCACGTGGGAAAAGGACGCGCCGACCCGCGAAGCCATGGTCCGCTACTGCGCCCTGTGGCTGCTGCTGCCCTTCGGGGTGCTGCTCCTGTCGGGATGGTGGTACCTGCAGGTCCTGCCCGAAGGGCCCAGGGCCATGATCCTCGGCGCAAACCCCGAGATCGTCCCCTTCCTCAACGGTTTCATCCAGATCTCCGCCGTCCTCTTCGCCGGCGGCCTGATCATGGCCGTGAGGATGCCCGCCGCGGTCAAGCGCCCCATGGCCGTGACCCTGCTCGTCATCGGCCTCATGTACATGGGCTGCTTCGAGTGGATGCGCGAGGCCGGGCGCAGGCCGTACCTCGTCTACGGGCACATGTACTCAAACGCCATCCTGGCCGGGACCGAGGAGGCCATCTCCGCCCAAGGCTTCCTGGCGACGTCGGGCTGGAACCGCAACCAGGAGGTCACCGCCGAAAACGCCCTGGACGCCGGCCGGGAGATCTTCCGCGGCCAGTGCGCCGCCTGCCATTCCATCGGCGGCCCCCTGAACGACATAAAGCCCCTGACGGCGACGTTCGACCGGTTCGCCATGGAGTCCATGATCCGGGGCATGGGCAAGGTCCACGCCTACATGCCGCGCTTCGCGGGCACGCCCCTGGAGCGGGGCGCTTTGGCCTCGTATATCGTTGAGGGACTGCACGGCAGAAAACCCGCGACCGCGGAAGCCCCCGCGCGTCCCGAAACAGCCATCGAAATCCCGGCCTTCGACGCGGAGAACGACGAGTACGTCCTGCTGGCCTGGTGCACCCTCGGGGAGAAATGCATCTCCGACAGCGACGCGCACCTCTCCTTCCTCCCTCCGGGCAGCACCCTGGCTGCCCAGCTCGTGCGCCGCGACCCGCGCCCGGAGATCGTGACACAGGGGGTGAAGATATCCTTCATCCCGCCCGCAGGCTTCGAAAATCCGAGCAAACATGTCGAGTTCTGGAAATACGCGCCGTCTCTGGTCGGCAAGGAGCTGCCCGAGAACGTCAGCGCCAAGGGCCTCGGTCTGTCCGGGGAGATGACGCTCAACGAGAAGAACCTGACCTTCGTGGCCGACGGCATCCCGGTGCTGCCCTACACGGACGACGGCGGCGTCGACCCTTACCCCGTCTTCACCATCGAGGCCCGGGACGCCTCCAGCGGCGAACTTCTGGCCACGACCAGGGTCGTCGCTCCGGTGTCCACCGAGATCGGCTGCCGCAACTGCCACGGCGGCGCGTGGCGCAAGGACGAGACCATGGGCATCTCCGCCCTGACGGCCTCCGACGTTCTGGCCCGGCACGACCGCCGGCACAAGACCGGCCTGCTGGCCCAGGCCGAAGCAGGCAAGCCCGTGCTCTGCCAGAGCTGCCACCCCGACCC
>DPKT01000216.1 GCA_003542385.1 Desulfomicrobium sp. | reverse complement strand
TGACGCACTCGGGCGTGTCGAAGTCGGGCTCGCCGATCTGCAGGTGCACGACGTCCCGCCCCTGGCTCTCCAGGGCGCAGGCCCGCTCCAGCACGTCCATGACCTTGAAGGAACTGAGGTCCTGGCAGCACGGGTTGATGCGGCATTCGTTCATGANNCCCCCTCGCAAGTTGTGATAGGGGCCGCTTATACCCGTTCGGGGGAAAGCTCAAATGCATCCATGCGGGCTGCGCGGCCACTCGGCCAAAGTGGTCAAAAATTTTTCCACTTTACTGACAAATCGGCAAAAATCGTTTCCACCTTCCCGTCAAGCCTCAATCGTTTCCAGCCTAGCAGTGCGCGCAGCCGCCCGATTTCCCTCACGACATATCGTCTTGCGTCACGGATGCGATCATATTATGGCTTCGCCACTCCGCGCCCGGGAACGGACGCAGGATAATTCGCACGCAAACCATTCCCACACACCAGACACCGGCCGACACCCGAGACCATTGCTTCGAGGTGATGCGCCTCGCGCGCATGCCCGGACCACGCTGGCGACCCTGCGAAAGAGAGGGGAATGAAGGAGATATCATGGGACTGAGCATCGGCATCGTGGGTCTGCCCAACGTGGGCAAGTCCACCCTCTTCAACGCGCTGACCAAGGCACAGAACGCCGAAAGCGCCAACTACCCCTTCTGCACCATCGAGCCCAACAAGGCCGTGGTCCCGGTGCCGGACCCGCGCCTGGCCAAACTCGTCGAGCTGGTGAATTCCCAGAAGCTCATCCAGGCCACGGTGGACTTCATCGACATCGCCGGGCTGGTCAAGGGCGCGAGCCAGGGCGAGGGCCTGGGCAACCAGTTCCTGGCCAACATCCGCGAGTGCGACGCCATCCTGCATGTCGTGCGCTGCTTCGAGAACGACGACGTCATCCACGTCAGCGGCTCGGTGGACCCCATTCGCGACATCGACATCATCGACACGGAGCTCATCCTGGCCGACCTGCAGGCCGCCGAGCGCAAGGCCGACCGCCTGTCCAAGCAGCTCAAGGGCGACAAGAAGCTGGGCGTGCAGCTCGAACTGCTGCAGAAGCTCATCGCGCACCTGAACGCGGGCAAACCCGCCTCCGAGCTCGAAGAGCTGAAAAGCGACCTGGGCCAGGAACTGCGCAAGGACCTGCTGCTCATCACCTTCAAGCCCGTCATCTACGGCATGAACGTGGACGAGGAGGGGCTGGCCGAGGACAACGACTACGTGCGGCAGGTGCGCGCCCTGGCCGAGGCCCGCGGCTCCCGCGCCGTGAAGATCTCGGCCCGCATCGAGGAGGAGCTGGTGGGCTTAAGCCCCGAGGAGGCCCAGGAGTTCCTGGCGTCCTACGGCGTGACCGAGTCGGGCCTCGATCTGGTCATCCGCACGGGCTACGAGATGCTGGGCCTGTGCTCGTACTTCACGGCCGGGCCCAAGGAAGTGCGCGCCTGGACCATCCGCCAGGGCACCAAGGCGCCCCAGGGCGCGGGCGTCATCCACACGGACTTCGAGCGCGGCTTCATCCGGGCCGAGGTCATCGCCTTCGACGACTACGTCAAGCACGGCACCGAGGCCAAATGCCGCGCCGCCGGGGTGCTGCGGGTCGAAGGCAAGGAATACGTCCTGAAGGACGGGGACGTGGTCCACTTCCTGTTCAACGTGTAGAGGAAAACCGTGCTCGAGAACATCGACGTCATACTTTTCCGGCCCAAGTACCCCGAGAACATCGGGTCCGTGGCCAGGGCCTGCATGAACATGGGCTGCGGCCAGATCGTGCTCGTGGACCCGTTCAACTGGAACATCGAGAAGGCCCTGCCCCTGGCCACGCACCACGCCCGGCACCTGCTGGACAACGTGCGCATCCACGCCACCCTGGCCGAGGCCCTGGCGCCCTACTCCTTCTCCTACGGGACCACGGCCCGAACGGGCGGCTGGCGCAAGGCCATCCATACGCCTGAAGAAGCAGCGCCGCTCATCGTCGAGCAGCGCAATACCGGCGGCACCGTGGCCATCGTCTTCGGCCCCGAGGACAGGGGGCTGACCAACGACGAAACGGATCAGTGCAACCAGCTCATGACCATCCCCACCACGGAGAACCTGACCTCCCTGAACCTGAGCCAGGCCGTCATGGTCGTGCTCTACGAGTGCTTCAAGAAGGCCCTCGGCAAACCCTTCAAGGCGGCCGGCCAGCCCAAGGACCGCTACATCAACCACGAGGAGCGCGAGATCCTTTTCGCGGAACTGCGCGAAACCCTCATAGACATCGACTACCTCAAGCCCGAGAACCCCGACTACTTCATGCTGTCCATCAAGCGCCTCCTGAACAGGGTCAACCCGCGCCTGAACGAATACCACCAGCTCATGGGCCTGTGCCGGCAACTGAAGCGCATCGTGCGCATCGCCAAAAACGGCGGGGCGTAGGGGCGATACAATCCCGTGATTGTAGGGGCGAAAAATTTTTCGCCCCTACGCCATCCAATCCGCGTCATCCGCCGGATGACCAACCCCATACACGGCCGGCGTTTCCCACAATCCCTGTTCCGGATGCAACCGATCCATTTCCCATCGCACGGGATTGCTGGCGATGTATTCCCGGATGCGGTTCAATTCCGGTTCGTCGCGCACGATGTGTTCCCAATAATTGCGTTGCCATACGACATGAATGTCGGTGTTGGCCCGCAGCCATTTGGTCACCCCGATTTTAAATCCACGCACCACAGATCCGATCGTTTTTGACGTTCCGTGTAGGGGCGAAAAATTTTTCGCCCCTATGGGTACCGCGAAATCGGCAATAACCAATATTCCATGAACATGATTAGGCATGATCACAAATGCATCCAGCTGAACGTGTGGAAAATGTTTCGGGATGTCATTCCAACAATCGCATGTTACGCGGCCAAAATCATTCAACCGCATTTCTCCGTCCACCACATCACCAAATAGACATGACCTGCCCTGCACACATATGGTCACAAAATACGCGCCAGGCCTGGAATAATCATAATTCGGCAACCTGATGGAACGTCGGTGATGAATTTTTGGATTGTACGGCATCAGTCCTCCGGGCGGGAATCATGACGCGTCACGACAAATCCGGTCAAGACCAGGTCGACACAAAGGCAAAAATACAGACACAACCATATCGCCGGCGATCCGTGCATTCGTGGCGATATGCATAAAATGGGCAGCGCGGACGACAGGTCTGCCCATACGATTTACCGCCCCCGCGTATCTGTAGGGGCGAAAAATTTTTCGCCCCCCCACGCCGTATCGCCCTGACACCCACGCATCGTCCATGATCGGCACATTTTGTACGACCCCCGCGACGCATCGGCCCGGAATCCACATTTTTCCCATCGACCGCCAATTGTAGGGGCGAAAAATTTTTCGCCCCTACGGCGCATTGCCCTGGCACCGATGCATCGTCCATGATCGGCACATTTTGTACGGACGCCCCCCCACGACGCATCACCACGGCATCCCCGTTTTTCCCATGGTCCGCATGTAGGGGCGAAAATTTTTCGCCCCTACGGCGTATCGCCCTGGCACCGACGCATCGTCCATGATCCGCACATTTTCCGGACGCCCTCGGGACGTATCGCCCTGACACCCACGCATCATTCACCCTTCATGGCCTGTCCCAACCGCCGTATCCCCTCCTCGATGACCGCCTCGCTGTTCGACGCGAAATTCAGCCGCATGCAGCCTTCGCCCTCGGCCGGGTCGAGATGGAAATTCCCGCCCGGCGCGAAAATCATGCCCTCCTCGCAGGCCCTTGGCAGCACCTCCGAGGCCTTCATGCCCTCCGGCAGCCTGGCCCAGACGAAGAGGCCGCCCTTGGGGCGCACCCAGGACGACCCTGCGGGCATGTACCGCTCCAGTGCGGCCAGCATGGCGTCCCGGCGGCGGCGGTAAATCGTGCAGGAGCGCTGCAGGTGGGCATGGTAGCGGCCCACGGACACATACTCGCGCAGGGCGCGCTGGATGAGGTTGCAGGTGGCCAGGTCGTGGCAGCGCTTGGAGCGCAGCAGGTGGTCGTAGACCGGGCCGTCGGCCACCACGAAGCCCACGCGCAGGCCGGGGATGAGCATCTTGGAGAAGGTGCCGACGTAGATGACGCGGCCGTCGGGGTCCAGGGACTTGAGGGTGGGCTGGGCGCGACCCTCGTAGCGGATGTCGCCGACGTAGTCGTCCTCCAGGATGGGGACGTCGTAACGCCCGGCCAGACTGATGAGACGTCTGCGCCGCTGCCCGTCGAGACAGGCGCCCGTGGGGTTGTGGAAATTGGGGATGGTGTAGATCAGCCCGGGGCGGTGGCGTTCGAGGATATGCTCCAGTTCGTCCACGTCCATGCCATCCTCGTCCACGCCCACGGTGTGGATGGCCAGGCCGCGGGCGCGGAAGACGTCCAGGGCGCCCGCATAGGTCGGCCGCTCCGCCACCACGCCCTGGCCGGGCGACAGAAGCAGCGCGGCCACCAGGGACAGGGCCTGCTGGGAGCCGGCGGTGATGAGGATGTTGTCCGCGCCTGTCTGGACGCCCTGGCTGGCCAGGACCTGGGCCAGTGTGGTGCGAAGGGGCCGGGAG
>DPKT01000014.1 GCA_003542385.1 Desulfomicrobium sp. | reverse complement strand
GCCGCCTCGACTGGCCGGGTCGTAGGAGCAGAGCACCTCCCTGACCGTGCCGTCGTCGTTCTTGACCACGCCCGTGCAGGTCACGAGGTAGGCCCCGCGCAGGCGGACCTCCTTGCCGGGCGCCAGACGGAAGAACTTGGCGCAAGGGTTCTCCATGAAGTCGCTTTCCTCGATGAAGACCTCGCGGGAGANNCCGACCTTGCGGCTGCCCATGTCCGGGTTCTTGGGGTGGTTGGCCAGCTCGAAGAACTCTTCCTGGCCTTCGGGATAGTTCTCGATGACGAGTTTCACGGGCCGCAGCACGGCCATGGCCCGGGGGGCCGTTGCGTCGAGGTTCTCGCGCACGCAGTTCTCGAGCACCCCCATGTCAACGCAGCTGTCGGAGCGGCTGACGCCGATGCGTTCGCAGAAGTCGCGCATGGCCGCGGGCGGGAAGCCCCGGCGGCGCAGGCCGGAGATGGTGGGCATGCGCGGGTCGTTCCACCCGGCGACAACGCCGTTCTCGACCAGGGTCTTGAGCTTGCGCTTGCTGGTCACGGTGTAGTTGATGTTCAGGCGGTTGAACTCGTACTGCACCGGGCGGCTGGGTACGTCGAGCTGGTCGAGGATCCAGTCGTAGAGCGGTTTGTGGTCGGCGAACTCCAGGGTGCAGATGGAGTGGGTGATGCGCTCCAGGGAGTCCGACAGGCCGTGGGCGAAGTCGTACATGGGGTAGATGCACCACGTGTTGCCCGTGTTCTGGTGCTCCTGGTGCAGGATGCGGTACAGGGCCGGGTCGCGCATGTTCATGTTCGGCGAGGCCATGTCGATCTTGGCGCGCAGGATGTGCGTCCCCTCGGGGAACTCGCCGGCCCGCATGCGGGCGAAGAGGTCGAGGTTCTCATCCACGGAGCGGTCGCGGTAGGGGCTGTTTTTGCCGGGCTCCGTCAGGGTGCCGCGGTACTCGCGGACCTCTTCGGCCGAAAGGGAGCAGACGTAGGCCTTGCCCTTTTTGATGAGCTCCACGGCGAAGGCGTAGAGGCGCTCGAAATAGTCCGAGGCATGGTACAGGTGCTCTCCCCAGTCGAAGCCGAGCCAGCGCACGTCCTCCTTGATGGAGGCCACGTAGACCGGGTCCTCCTTGCCGGGGTTGGTGTCGTCGAAGCGCAGGTGGCAGCGTCCGCCGTAGTCGCGGGCCAGACCGAAATTGAGGCAGATGGACTTGGCGTGCCCGATGTGCAGGAAGCCGTTGGGCTCGGGCGGGAAGCGGGTGAAGACCCGTCCCTCGTTCTTGCCGTTTTTGAGGTCCTCTTCGATGATGGCGCGCAGGAAATTGGATGGGGTGGATGGCGTGTCCATGATGGTCCTTCAGTCTGTCGTGGTGGTGCGGGATGTCCCGGGTTCGTGTGCAGCCGCTGTGAATACGGTCAGGGGCATGGGTTGGCAAGTCCTGCCCTGCAGGTGCGCCAAAAGCGCGTCGCGGGTGCTGGGGAAGGCCAGTTTCGACCAGGGGATTTCCTCGGGGGCGAAGAGGGCCAGGTCTTCGGTCTCTTCGCCGGGGCTGGGCGCGGCCTCGGCCAGGCGGGCGCTGTAGACGACGATGACCGGCGGCCAGCCCGCGTAGGAGAAGACGCCCACCAGACCGTCGAGGCGGACGTCGAGGTTCACCTCCTCCCGGATCTCGCGCATGGCGGCCTGTTCGACGGGTTCGCCCTCGTCCACGTAGCCGCCGGGCAGGAGCCATTTTTCCGTGTCGTCGGGGCGCTTGCGGCGCATGAGCAGGATCTTGCCCCCGATCTCGAGGATGACGCAGGCCACGACCTTGGGGTCGAAATAGACCACGCCCGAGCACGCGGTGCAGATCAGACGGTCCGGGCCGTCGGAGTGGACGCGCCCCGGTTCCAGGGGGGCGCCGCAGGCCGGGCAGAAGCGGTAGCGGTCATGGCGGATGGGGCCGGTGGTGGGGATCATGCGTAGGTGTCGGTTTTGATCGTGTGATCCTTGAGGGTTTCGCGGGGATGCCCCTTGGGGGGCTTGGCCGGGTATCCGATGCTGATGATGGACTCGACCCGCAGGTGGGCGGGGATGTTCAGGATCTCCCGCACGCGGGCCTCGGCCGAGGTGGATTCGTCGCAGGCGCGCATGCGGATCTGCACCCAGCAGCTGCCCAGCCCCAGGCTCTCGCAGGCCAATTGCAGGATGATGGAGGCGATGGAGCAGTCCTCGACCCAGGTGTCGGCCCTGGCCTCGTCGCCGAGGACGACCACGCCCAGGGCCGCGTCGCGCAGGAAGTGGGCGCCGTGGGGCTTGGCCGCGGCGAGGGCGGCCAGCAGGGCCTTGTCCGTGACGAAGATGAATTCCCAGGGGTCGAGGCCGCGGGACGACGGGGAGCGCAACACGGCCTCCTTGAGCTGGTCCGTGACATCGGCCGGAATGGGCTGCGGCGTGTAGTGGCGGACGCTGCGCCGTCTGCGCAGGATTTCGAGCATGTTTCCCCCTTCGTCGCCCGTCGTGGAGGCGGGTCGGCAGAGTTTCCCGCGCTTCTTGATCAGCGCGGACGCTTACCGTATCAAAGCCGTCAGTGGGCGGCAATTGTCTATTCCCGGACCGCCCCGGAGGAATGATGGATGGACTGATTCTCGTCTTGACAGCTTTGGCCGGGTGTCTCATGCCGGTCCAGCCGGCCGTGAACGCGGTCACCGCCGTGTACATGAACAGTCCGTATCTGGCCTCGTTCTTCTCGTTCCTGACGGGCACCGTGGCCCTGGGCCTGCTGTGCCTTGCCATGCGTCTGCCCTGGCCAGGGGGCAGGGTCGTGGCCGATCTGCCGTGGTGGGCCTGGACGGCCGGCGCCATGGGCGCGTTTTTCGTGACCATGACCATCGTCGCCGTGCCGCGTCTGGGGACCATGAGCGTCATGGCCCTGCTCATCGCAGGCCAGATGGCCGCGTCCCTGGTCATGGATCACTACGGGTGGCTGGGCGTCGCGGCCCAGCCCATCTCCCTGGGGAGGATCGCGGGCGCGGTGCTGCTTTTCGCCGGTGTGATCCTCATCCGCAAATTCTAAAGGAGGCGGACCGTGAAAACAGCCCTTTTCGTCTTCAACGGCGACCCCATGTGCTTCATCCACGTGCTGCTGAACGCCCTGGACCTGCAGGCCAGGGGCCACGAAGCGACCATCGTCATGGAGGGGGCTTCCGTGGCTCTGCCGCCGTCTCTGGTCAAGCCCGATCATCCCCTGGCCAGGCTTTTCGCCCAGGTCCGGGAGAAGGGGTTGCTGGCAGGCGCCTGCAAGGCCTGTTCCGTCAAGCTGGGCGTGGCCGCCGAGGTCGAGGCCGTCGGAGTGCCGCTCATCGGCGACATGAGCGGTCACCCGTCCATGGCTTCCTACATGGAAGCGGGATGGCAGGTCATCACTTTCTGAGGAGCCAGGCGATGAGGCTGAGCACGATGCTGACGAGAATTCCGGTGGTCAGCGGGAAGAAGAACTTGAAGCCCGGCCGGTCGATGACGATGTCGCCGGGCAGCCGCCCCAGAGGCAGCTTGGCGATGAGCGGCCAGGCCAGCCCCACGGCGAGGATGACGAGTCCGATGAGGATGATGGTGCGTTGCATGGGTTCCTCCTGTCCGCTCCGTGACAGAGGATGCAAGGCCCTGGCAAGGACCGTGCGGAGGTTTTCGTGATCATCAGGGTAGGATCCATGAACCCGGTCAAGCTCGGGGCCATCCGCGCCGTCATGGAGACGCGCTTCCCCGAAGCCGAATTCGTGCCCGTGAGCGTGGACTCGGGCGTGTCCGTCCAGCCAGTCGGACTGGACGAGACCGTGCGAGGGGCCAAGAACAGGGCCCGGGCCGCCTTTGCCGGGTGCGACCTGTCCGTGGCCCTGGAATCGGGCCTGGTGCCGGTGCCGGAAACGGCCACGGGCTACATGAATCTCACGGCCTGCGCCATTTTCGACGGCGAAGAGATGTATCTGGGCCTGGGCCCGGCCTTCGAACTGCCGGCCGAGGTCACGCGTCTGGTGGTCGAGGATGGCCTCGAACTGGACCCGGCCGTGCGCCGCGCCGGACTGACCGACAACGACCGCATCGGCTACGACCAGGGCATCATCGGCATCCTGAGCCGGGGGCGCGTGACGCGCATGGACTACAGCCGCCCGGCCGTGTCCATGGCCCTGGTGCGCATGGGCCTTTAGAATTTTCATTTCGCAACACTTACGACAACGAGGAAAGCATGTCCCGAGCATATCTGGTCTATCGCTGCAAGGAAGGAGAGGTGCTGAAGAAGCCCGAAGCCGTCATCAACCTGTGGGACGAGGACGTGTCCAGGTTCTCCGAGATCCTGGACGAGGCCACGGCCTCCAGGGCGGACAAGGCGCGCAGGCCCGGGGAGTACTGGGAGATCGTGGCCAAGGACCAGGCCGACCCCTATGACTGGGAGAAGGTCGTGGGCCCCATCAAGGGCAAGGAGCACGATCCCCTGGGCGACATGTGGCGGGAAAAGGCCAAGATCGAGAAGCTCATGGCCGAAGGCGCGACCCTGGAGCAGGCCCTGGAGGTCATGACGCCCTTCAGCCATACATTCCGTTACGAGTCCGGCGCCCCTGCGGACCTCCTGCCCAACATGGACGACGTCAAATCCTAGCCTTGCGCAGCCCCTGCTGCGCCGCGGAGGACCTCATGCGCTGGCTCTTCCTTCTCCTGTCTCTCATACCCGCCGTCGGACTGTGCGGCGGGCCGGAACTGTCCGCGGGACAGCACCTCTATGTGCCGGTCTATTCGCACATCTACACCGGCGACAAGGAACGGCCCTTCAACCTGGCCGTGACCCTGTCCGTACGCAACACGGACCCCGCGTCCGCCTTGCGGCTGACGGCGGTGGACTACTACGACACCGAGGGCCGGCTCGTGCGGAAATATCTCGATGCGCCCCGGGAACTGGGCCCCCTGGCCTCCATCCGCTACGTCGTGGCGGAGCGGGACGTCGAAGGCGGGTCCGGGGCCAATTTCCTGGTGCGTTGGGAAGCGGCGCAGCCCATCAACGCCCCGGTGGTCGAGTCGGTCATGATCGGGGCCCAGTCCGGTCAGGGCATTTCCTTCACCTCGCAGGCCAGGGAAATTCGATAATTCTTCCAAGCAAAGGAGCGATCAATGGAAAATTCGGTGGCGGAACTGGAAGCGTTTCTTGCGGACTGGGAGTCCTGCGACTCCAGGCAGGCCTTTCTCGCCTGCAGGCAGGCTCTTGAATCCATCGAGGGCGTGGTTCTGGATTTCAAGGCCCGGCCGGGCATCACCTATTCCCTGCGCGGCACCCATCCCGCCCAGCAGGGACGCGACCTTTTCGCGCTCATCGACGTCATCGACGACGATCCCGAACAGCGCTGGCTTTCGGTCTGTTTCTACGACGACATGATCACCGACCCCGACGAACAGGGCGACTGGGTGCCCGGCGGCCTCATGGGCGAAGACGCGCGGTGCTTCAATGTCGACGAGCTCGACGAGGATCTGGTGGCCTACGTGGCCGAGCGCATCCGCGAAGCGGGGGCAAGCGCGACGAAGTAGGAGGAAGCCGGGTTTGACCCGGCTTTTCGTTTTGACGGGCAGTGCAGAGGAGGCGGTCATGGCGACTATCCTGGCGGCGGACATCGGCGGCACGAACAGCCGCTTCGGGCATTTCGAGGCGGTCCCGGGCAGCGAGGCGGGGCTCGTCGAGTCGCGGAGCTTCCCGACGGCTGCGGTCCGTTCCCTGCCGGAACTGCTGCGGATGCTGGCGGAATCGGGTTTCGGCCTGACGCCCGCGGCCGCGGAGCGGATCGTCCTGGCCGTGGCCGGGCCAGTTCTGGACGGGGCCCGTTGCCGGCTGACCAACGCGCCGTGGGGCATCGACCTGGATG
>DPKT01000001.1 GCA_003542385.1 Desulfomicrobium sp. | reverse complement strand
GGGCCAGGCAGGCCTCCACCACCAGACGCAGGACGGCCGCGCCGCCGTGGCACTGGAACTCGAGCACGTCCTCGCCGGTGAAGGAGCGCGGGCCCGGCATCCAGGCGGTCAGGACCTCGTCGATGAAGTTTCCCGCCGCGTCACGCAATTGGCCATGGTGCAGGCGGTACGCCCCGAAACCGGAAAAATCCGGGCGCGAGGACTGGAAGAGCCCGAGCCCGATGTCCCGGGCCGCGGGACCGCTCAGGCGGACGATGCCGATGGCGCCCTGTCCGGGCGGGGTGGCGATGGCGACGATGGTATCGGTGTGTGTTGGCATGGCGTAAAAAAAGGGCGGACCGTGCAGGCCCGCCCTGGTTGTTAGGATTGACGCGCCTGCGGCGGCTCCTGCCGCCTGGGCGGCCGGCCCGCGTGCTTGCCGCGCTTGACCGGCAGGATGAGGACCCGCTTCATGTGCCCTTCCCCCTTGCTGCGCGTCTGCACGCCCCGGTCATCCTGCAGGGCCATGTGCACCACCCGGCGGTGGAAGGAGCTCAAAGGCCTGGTGCTCTGCACCCGGCCGGACTTCTTGGCCTTTTCCGACAGGAACTGGGCGATGCTCAGGAGCTGTTCCTCCTGCTTCTGCCGGTAGTCGCCGGCGTCGAGCTGGATGCGCGGGCTCTTGGGCCAGGTCTTGGAAACGATGCGGTTGGCCAGGTACTGCAGGGCGGTGATGGTCTGGCCGTCGCGGCCGATGATGAGCCCCGAGCTCTCCTCGCCTTCGATGTGGACCGTGACGGGGCTCGACGCGACGTCGACGGTCAGGGTCACGTTCTCGGCGATGGGCTGCAGAAGGGCGGTCATGATGGTGCGGATGTCGGCCTCCAGCCGGGCCTTTTCCTCGTCGGAAAGCTGGACCGCGGGAGCCCCTTCGTCCTCGTCGTCAAACTCTTCGGCCAGATCGGGGCCGGTTTCGCCGTCAGCCTCGACGGTCTCGGTCTCTTCATCCGGACGTGCCGCGGCGGGTGCCGCAGGCTGCGAAACGACCGGTTCCTTCTTCTGCGGCGCGGCCGTTTCCTCCGGCACGGAGGAAATACGCCGGCGGACGGCCCTGATGGCGGCCTTCTTGGCGCCCAGGCCGAAAATGCCCGAGGACCCGCCGCTGAGGATCTCGATCTCCAGGGCGTCCCGCTCCACGGCAAAGAAACGGCACGCGTCCTCGATGGCCTGGTCCACGGTCTTGGCCCGGAATTCCTTGTATGCGCTCATGCAATTCTCCTTCGCGTCCCGGAAGTTCAACAACGCGCCCACTGCAGGCGCGGCACCGTTGCCGGAACCGCGCCGAGGGGCACTACTTCGACTTTCTGATCATCAGCCACTGCTGGCCGATGGAAAGCACGTTGTTGACCAGCCAGTACACGACCAGGCCGGACGGGAAGTTCAGGAACAGGAAGGTGAAGATCACGGGCATGAACATCATGATCTTGGCCTGCATGGGGTCGCCCATGGGCGGGGACATGCGCTGCTGCAGGAACATGGTGGCGCCCATGACCAGCGGCGTGATGTAGTACGGGTCCTTGGCCGAGAGGTCGGCCAGCCAGACCATGTCCGTGAAGGGCAGCTGCGGGATGAAGGCCGCGTGCCGCAGCTCGATGGCGCCGAGCAGGGCCTGGTACAGGGCGAAGAACACGGGGATCTGCAGCAGCATGGGCAGACAGCCGCCGGCCGGGTTGACCTTGTAGGTCTTGTAGAGCTGCATGATCTCGGTGTTCATCTTCTCGCGGTCGTCGGCGTACTTCTCGCGGATCTTGGCCATCATGGGCTGAAGCTTCTTCATCTGCTCCATGGACTTGTAGCTCTTGTGCGAGAGGGGCCAGAACAGGATCTTGATGATCACGGTCAGAATGATGATGGCCACGCCGTAGTTGCCCACGTAGCTGTGGAGGAAATGCAGGAACTGGTTCAGGGGCTTGGCGATGATGTCGAAGAAGCCGTAGTTGATGCTGGCGCTCAGGTTCTTGGGCATGGCGGCCAGATCCTGGGCGGTCTTGGGTCCGAGATAGTAGGAAGTCGTACGAAGCTGGGTGACGCCCGGATCAAGGAGCATCTGGTCGGCAACGGTCAGGCGGTAGACGTTGTCCTCGAGCTTGGCGCGCACGGGCATGTCCGCGGACGTGGGCACCAGGGCCAGCAGGAAGTAGTTGCTCTCGATGCCGCCCCACTGGGCCGGAGCCGAGGACTCGACGCCCAGCTGCAGGTCCTTGTGGCTGTCCTCCTGCTGGAGGGAGCCGGCGGCCATGTAGGCGATCTTGGTCAGGTTGTACTTGTCGCTCTCGTCGGTGAGGCTTGCGCTGGACAAGGAAAAGGCCAGGTTGCCCTGGATCTGGGCGGGAGAGGTGTTGATGATCTTGACCTCTTCCTTGATCTCGTAGGTGCCGCCGGTGAAGATCAGAGTGCGCTCGATCTTCACGCCGCCGATGGTGCCCAGCAGCTGGATGGCGCCCGTCTGGCCGTCGGCCAGGCCCATGTCGCCGCCCTGCACCGTCCATTCACCCTGGGCCC
The DNA here is from genome assembly GCA_003542385.1 of Desulfomicrobium sp. Taxonomy (GTDB): domain Bacteria; phylum Desulfobacterota; class Desulfovibrionia; order Desulfovibrionales; family Desulfomicrobiaceae; genus Desulfomicrobium. The sequence goes on along the minus strand of DPKT01000001.1, from coordinate 3,820 downwards.
AGGTGGGCTGGGAATTCCAGATCAGGCCCATGGGGGCCTTGGTGAGGGACTGGGCCGACACCAGATCGATATTCTTGGAGCCCTCGGCGATGGTTTCCTTGTACTTCTTGAGCACGAAGCTCTCGAGCACGCCGCCGGAGGTGTTGATCACGGCGTGGTACAGGGGGGTGTCCACGTTCAGCTTCTGCCCGCCGGCAGGCGAGAACTGTACCGTCGGGGCGGACGATGCCGCGGGCGCGGTCTGGGCTCCGGACTCGGGCGCCTGGGCCACGGTCTGGTTGGGGGCAGTCACGTTCTGGGTCTCCGTCTCCAGGGGGGTGATGGGCGGAAAGAAGTAATTCCAGCCCAGAAGCACCATCAGGGACAGGGAAACGGCAAGGATGACGCGCTTGTTGCTATCCATCGATTTCAATCTCTCTTTGAGAAGTTAGGGGAGGGAACCGGGTCGTAGCCGCCGGCGCACAGGGGATGACAACGCATGATCCGCATGAAGGCGAGGCCCATCCCCCGGAAGATGCCATGAGTCATGACGGCCTGCCGGGCGTACTCGGAACACGAAGGAGTGAAGCGGCAACACGGGGAATACAGCGGGGATATCAGGTACTGATACAGGGAAAGGAAAGATACGAATGCTCGTCTCATGCAATCTCCGGTCAGCCTACCCGGCGGTGGCCCGGGACACGATCTTCGCCATCAGGGGGCCGAGTTCCGAGGATACCTGCGCCAGGCTCAGGCTGTCCGCGCAGATGCCTCGCTTGGGCACGACGACAATGTCCGCGCGCAGGGAAAAATCGTGCTGATGGAGCCGGAAAAACTCCCGGACCAGACGTTTGATCCGGTTGCGCCGCACGGATTTGCCAACTTTTCTGCTCACCGTCAGTCCAAGACGCCAGGTCCCCCCGGCGTCTTCCCGCTCGAGAACAAAGAGGCTGAAACTCTTTGAAAAAAAACGACGGCCCCGATCAAAACAGCTCGTGAACTGGGGCCGTCTCTTCAGGCGGTACGAGGAAGGGGAGGTTAGACGGCTAATCTTTTTCTTCCCTTGGCTCTTCTGCGGCGCAGGACTGCCTGGCCGTTCTTGGTCCGGGAGCGCACCAGGAACCCGTGGCTTCTTTTGCGCTTGGTGGTGCTGGGCTGATATGTTCTCTTGCTCATTTCTGTTCTCCTTCGAAAAAAGTAAACTGGGAAAATAGCCGCAAGAAAGCGACTCGTCAAGCACTCTCGTGCATGTCAACTCTGGACAATTTCATCCGCTTCACCCAAACTAGGCGGATAAAGGAGGGACCATGCATTTTCACACCCCGGACTGGGAGCTGGCGCTCTTCGCCTGGATGAATCAGGACATGCAGAATGGCCTGTTCGACGCGGTCATGCCGCTCTTCTCGAACGAGGCCGTCCTGTGGGTATCATGCATCGCCCTGGCCGCCATGGGCCTGTGGAGCAGGCGCGTGACCCTGGCCGTGGTCGTGGGTATGGCCCTGTGCATCGCCGTTTCGGACCTGACCTGCTACCAGATCAAGGAGATCGCGGGGCGTGTGCGGCCCCACCACAGCCTGCCCGGGACCCGCTACCAGGACTCGGGCGTCTGGAAAGCGCGGCCCGCCGACTTCACGACGGACAAACGCTCCGGCTCGTCCTTCCCCTCGTCCCATGCGTCAAACGCTGCCGCGGCCACGCTCTTCCTGTACGCCGGATGGCGCAGAAAGGCCCTGTGGCTCGTCCCGTTGGCCATCGGCTTTTCGCGCGTGTACGTCGGCAAGCACTTCCCCACGGACGTCCTGGCCGGCTGGGCCGTCGGGCTCGCCGTGGGCGGCATCGTCCTGGTGGTCTACCCCTCCCTCTGCGACCGCATCCGCTCGCGGTGGATGAGGTACAGGTTGCGCAAGTAGATGACGGAACCCGTGGACTGGCCGACGATGAAGACGATGTCGCGGCGCAGGATGGCGTAGGTCAGCAGAAAAAAACTCCCCAGCAGGCTGAAATACCAGAAGCTTATGGGGATGACGCTGCGCTTCTCCTTTTCGGAGACCACCCACTGCCAGAAAAAGCGCATGAAGAAAAAGGCCTGGCCCAGAAAGCCGATGGCCAGCAGCCACCACTCGGTCGAAAAGTCCATATCCCACCCATGACGCATTGGCGCCGGATTCAGGCAAGCCCCGGCAACGCCCCTTCCGCGCTGGAGCGCGGCCGTCGGCCTTGCCCGGACGGGCCGGGGTTCATTTCAGGTTCGTGTCGGCGACATCGTAGCCGATGTGGCGCTTCTGCATCCAGCGCACGGCCAGGAGGTCGTACGCCGAGGCCCAGGCCCGGTCCCAGATCCCGTACTTCGAGACGCCCTTGCTCCTGGGACGGTGATTGACGGGCACCTCGGCCACCCTGGCGCCCTCCAGCTTCATGAGCGTCGGCAGAAAGCGGTGCATGCCGGTGAACATGGGAATGGAGCGGACCATTTCCGTACGCATGACCTTGAGGGAGCAGCCCGTGTCGCGCACGGTTTCCCGGCTGACCCTGTTGCGCACCCAGTTGGCGAAGCGGGAGGCGCAGCGTTTGACGAAGGAATCCCGGCGCCTGATCCGCCAGCCGATGACCATGTCCGCCCCCTGCTCGTACACATCGAGCATGGCCGGGATGTCGGCCGGGTCGTTCTGCAGGTCCGCGTCGAGGGTCACGACCGCATCGCCGCCGGCAAAACGGAAACCCGCGGCAAAGGCGGCGGACTGCCCGCAGTTCCTGGCGAAAGAGATATACCGCACACGGGGATCGGCGGCGGCCATCTCGCGGATGACGGACAGGCTCGCGTCGGAGCTGCCGTCGTCGACCAGCACCATTTCCCACCCGCAGGTCAGCCCGGAAAGGCTCCGCGTGATCTCCAGATACAGATCCCGAAGATTTTCTTCTTCGTTATATACCGGAATTATCAGTGAAATTTTGTCGATTTTGTTCTGCATACGAAAAAAAGTGACTATAGCATTTGACAAGCCTTGTAAACCTGCATAGAAAGCTCTTCTCACATGACGCGGGGTGGAGCAGCATGGTAGCTCGTCGGGCTCATAACCCGAAGGCCGTAGGTTCAAATCCTGCCCCCGCTACCAAAGAGATCAAGGGCTTGGATGGAAACATTCAAGCCCTTTCCGTTTTGCCCAGCCCGACATATCCGCCGACATCCGGTCCAACATGGGCGGCCCTTCCTTGTCCGGCCTGCCCGCAACGATTATTTCCATGAACATGACCACAGAATCATTCGACGCACTGTCCCTCTTTTCCGGAGGCCTGGACAGCATCCTGGCCACCAAGCTCCTGCAGAGCCACGGGCACAGGGTCCTGGGCCTGCACTTCGTCAGCCCCTTTTTCGGCAAGCCCGAGAAAAAGGACTTCTGGGAGAGCGAGTACGGCATCCCGGTGGAGGTCATCGACGTCGGCCAGGAGTTCGTCGACCTCATGGCCGCCTTCCCGCCCCACGGCTTCGGCAAGGTTCTGAACCCATGCGTGGACTGCAAGATCCTCATGCTGCGCAGGGCCAAGGAACTGCTGCCGGCATACGGCGCGAAGTTCATCATTTCCGGCGAGGTCCTCGGGCAGCGCCCCATGTCGCAGCGCGCCGACACACTGAACATCATCCGCAACGACGCCGACGTGCGCGACGTGCTGCTGCGCCCCCTGAGCGCGGGCGTGCTCCAGCCCACGCCCATGGAGGAGTCGGGCCTCGTCGACCGCTCGAAGCTCCCGTCCCTGGTGGGCCGCGGGCGGAAAGGGCAGTACGACCTGGCCAGAACCCTGGGCGTGACGACCATCCCCACCCAGGCCGGCGGCTGCCGCCTGG
>DPKT01000322.1 GCA_003542385.1 Desulfomicrobium sp. | reverse complement strand
TCACCCTGACCCTGAGCCTCTACGGGGCCAGGCTCACGGGCTGCCCCGTGCGCGAATATTTCTCCTCCCCCGCCCGCTACCTGGAAGGGCAGCGCGAGGTCGTGCGCCTCATCGACCCGGACATCCTTTTCACCCCCTTCGTCCTGCCTTTCGAGGCCTTGGCATACGGCGGGGAGGAGGTCTGGCTGGACCGTTTTCCGCCGAACGTCCGCAAGCCCCCGTTCCGCGATCCCGATGCCGCCGAGCCCCTCGGGGAGGGGCTGCTGCTGGACCCGGGGATGGGTTACCTGATCGAGTCCACGCGGCTGCTGGCCGGCGAGTTCGGGGCGGACAAGCCCGTCTGCGCCGTGGTCACGGCCCCCGTGGACCTGCCGGCCATGCTGCTGGGCATCGAGACCTGGCTCGAAATCCTGCTGTTCGACCCCGAACGCGCCGCAGCCCTCATGGACTTGTCCGAAGACCATTTCCTGCGCCTGACCGCAGCCCTGTTCGACGCCGGCGCGACCTTCGTGGCCTCGCCCGTCATGTTCGCCAATCTGCGGCTGGTCACCCCGGGGCTGCTCGAAAAATCCATCCTGCCCGCCCTGGCCCGCTGCTTCGGCCTGTGCCGCGGACCAGTCGTCTTTCATCACGGAGGCAACCGCATCGAGGATCATCTCCGTCTTTTCGCGGACCTGCCCAACGTGCCGGGTTTCGTCATGGACCCCCGCGACAGCCTGTCCCGCGCCCGCGAGATTCTGGGCCCAGGGCGGCTCATCCTGGGCAACATGAGCGGTCCGGCTCTGGTGCGCACCGCCCCGGAGGCGGCACGGGCCCTGGCTTCGGAAATTCTGGCCGAGAGGGCCGGCGACCGGGCCTTCATCCTGGCCTCGGGCCACGCGGACGTGCCCTTCGACACGAATCCGGATACCCTGCGGGCCGTGCGCCAGGCCGTCCTGGACGCGGGAGCCGTGACGTGACGGACGTCCTGGCCGTGACCTGCGGCATCTTCCGGGAGGAGCTGCGGGCCCTGGGCCCGAAGTTTCCGGGCCTGCGGCCGGTTTTTCTCGACTCCATGCTGCACATGCGGCCCGGTGAACTGCAGGACAGGATCGACGAGCTTCTGGAGGTCCGTCGGCCGGAAAGGGTGCTCTTCATCTACGGCGACTGCACGCCGCGCATCGTCGAGCTCTGCCGCCGGCCGGGCTTCACCAAGACCCGCGGCATCAACTGCTGCGAGATCATCCTCGGCCGCGAGGACTACAGGCGACTGCGCAAGGCCGGCGCGTTCTTCTTCCTGCCGGAATGGACCAGGCGCTGGCGGGCCGTCTTCGAGCGCGAGCTGGGGTTTGCGGGAGGGCGCGGCGTGGAGGAGATGCTGCGCGAGGTCCACGACCGCTTCATCTATCTGGACACGGGTGTCGTCCCCGTGCCGCGCGACACCCTGGACGAGATCGCACGCGAACTCGGGCTGCCCATGTCCGTGCGCGAGACGGGGCTCTCCCGCCTGGAGGAGAGCATCGCCGACGTTCTGGAGGAGATCCGTGCAGGCTGATTCCCCCGCGTACTACCACCTTTTCACCGACCTGGCCGTGGGCACCCTGGAACATGCCAACGACCCGGTGCGCTGCGCCGAGCATGTGGCTGACCAGATCCGTGAGCTTCTCGGGGTCCGTGCCGTGGCCGTGGCCGCCTGCCATGGACACCACGCACCGCACGGCATCCTTGCCGTCCGCCCGGGCCGGCACGCGGAGCTGGTGCTCAGGCCCGAGGTCGACCGGCTCATCCATCTGAGCCACGCGTCTCCCCAGGCCATGATCGCAAGCCCCAAGGACCCGGGCCCGACCGGCGAGCTCCTGCGGGCGCTGGGCCTTGGAGAGTCCGTCGTGGTCCCGCTCCGCGTGGGCGTGGACATGGTGGGGGCCCTGGTGCTGCTCGGACTCATGGACACGACGGGCATCGAGATCATCGTGCGCAGCCTGAACCGCCTGTCGTCCCTCCTGGCTCTGATCATGCGCCAGGCCGACCAGTATCGCGACCTGGAACTGGCCGTGGCGAAGCGCACCGAGGAACTGCGCGCAGCCCGGGACCGCCTGGAGGAGCAGCATGCCTTTCTCTCGTCGCTACTCTCGGGCCTGCCCAACCCGGTTTCCGTCCAGGACGCGAACGGTCGCATTCTGCGCTGCAATCCCGCCTACAGCTCCCTTGTCGGCCGGTCCGAGCAGGAGCTGGTCGGCGAGCCGGAGATCCTTTTCGGGTCGTCCTTCGTGATCGAGCCTGCTCCGGTGGAGCCGGCGGAGCAGACGACGCTCGAATGCCTCCTCGACGACGGGTGCATGCGGCGCATGCTGGCCACCAGAGCGCCTCTCAAGACCAGCCGAGGTGATGTCGCCGGGTACGTCAGCGTCCTCACGGACGTTTCGGACCTGGCCAGGGCCAGGCAGGAGGCCGAGGCCTCCAACCGCGCCAAGTCCGAGTTTCTGGCCAACATGAGCCACGAGATTCGCACCCCCCTGAACGGCATCCTCGGCATGCTGCAGCTGCTGAGCCGCACCCATCTGGACGAGGACCAGAAGAACTCCGTCTTCACGGCCATCCGTTCCTCCCGGCGCCTGACCCAGCTTCTGAACGACATCCTCGACCTGTCGCGCATCGAGGCGGGCAAGCTGCAACTGGAGACGGCGGAGTTTCATTTCGCCGACCTGCGGGACTCCGTGCGGGACCTCTTCGCCATTTCGGCCAAGGCCAAGGGGCTGGAGCTGTCCTTCGAGATCGACGACGCCATTCCCTCCCATGTCGTCGGGGACGAGGGGAGGCTGCGGCAGATCCTGTTCAATCTGGTGGGCAACGCGGTGAAATTCACGTCCAAGGGGAGCATCCGGATCTCGGCCCGGCGGGAGGACGGGGCCTCCGGCATGACGGTCGTTTTTTCCGTGGCGGACACGGGCGTGGGCATCCCCCGAGAGCGCCAGAGCGACATTTTCCAACCGTTCACCCAGGTCGACGGGTCGTCGGTGCGCTCCCACGGCGGCGTGGGCCTGGGCCTGGCCATCGTCAGGCGCCTGGTGGACATGCTGGGCGGGCGGATCGCCATGAAGAGCGCCCCCGGCCGGGGCACGACCATCGAGGTGGCCGTTCCGCTCATGGCCGGAGGCAGTGTCCGCCCGGTGCGCGAGGAGGCGTCCGTGTCCCCGGTCAGCGGTAGGCGCATTCTGGTGGCCGAGGACGATCGCATCAACCAGCTGGCCCTGACCAGGATGCTCGGCAAGCTCGGCCACATCCCGACGGTGGCCGACAACGGCCGCGCGGCCCTCGACATCCTGCAGCGCGAAAGCTTCGACCTCGTGCTCATGGATATCCAGATGCCGGTCATGGACGGCCTGGAGGCGACCCACCACATCCGCGCCCGCGTCCACCCGGACATCCCGGCCGACATACCCGTCGTCGCCCTGACCGGCCACGCCATGGCCGGGGACCGGGAACGCTTCCTGGCCGAAGGCATGACCGCCTACCTTTCCAAGCCCGTGGACATGGACGCCCTGGCCCGCGTCATCGCCGAGGTGTCCCCCGGTGAAACCGCCGATCCGGAGAAGACCGCATGAAATGGATCAGAACCATCCCGCACCAGTCCTATTTCCTCTTCCTGACGGCCCTGTTCTGCATCGAGTTCGCCGTCCTGGCCGTCAGCCCGCTTCACCGCACGGACTGGATGCTGGAGAACGTCCTGGTCCTCGTTTTCTTCGTCTTCCTGTTCTGGTCCGCCGGAAAATTCCCGTTCTCCCGGATTTCCTACACCCTCATCTTCATCTTCCTGGGCATCCACGAGATCGGGGCGCACTACACCTACTCCGAAGTGCCCTACGACGCCTGGTTCCAGGCCGCCTTCGGCACGACCTTCAACGAGCTGGTGGGCTGGGAGCGCAACAATTTCGACCGCATCGTGCATTTCTCCTACGGCCTGCTCCTGGCCTACCCCATCCGCGAGATCTACTTCCGCATCGCCAACGCCGACGGGTTCTGGGGGTATTTTCTGCCTCTGGATTTCGCCATGTCCACGTCCATGCTCTACGAACTCATCGAGTGGGCCGCGGCCGAGGTCTTCGGCGGCGAGCTCGGCGCGGCGTATTTGGGCACCCAGGGCGATGTCTGGGACGCGCACAAGGACATGCTCCTGGCCAGCCTCGGCGCCCTCATCGCCATGGGCCTGACCATGGCACTGAACATGCGCCTGCAGAAGGACTTCGCCCGGGAGTGGTCCAGGAGTCTCGACATCAAGCACCCCGAGCCCCTGGGCGAGGACGAGATCGCGAGAATGTTGGAAGATGACGGCGGGAAAAAGTAGCCTCCCGCCCCAAGATGGAACGCGAACCGGGCCCTGTGCCCGGTTTTTTTACGCCCCCGCTCAGCCGAAGCGCCTGCGGAAGATGAGCACCGCCGCGCTCAGCGTGAACGCCGCGATGACTGCCAGGGGGATGGCGCTCTCCAAGACGAAGGCCGCGGGCACGTCCTTGAGGAATATGCTCTTGGTGATGACCATGAAGTGCCGGATGGGGTTGATCCAGGTGGCCTGCTGCAGCCAGGCGGGCATGTTCTCCACGGGGGATGCGTAGCCCGAAAGCAGGATGGCCGGCATGATGAAGGCGAAGGAGCCCAGGAAGGCCTGCTGCTGGGTGGAGCAAAGGGCGCTGATGAAGAACCCCACACCCGCAAGGGCCGCGAAGTAGAACACGGCGCTGCCGTAGATGAGGGCCAGGGAGCCCGAGAGGGGCACGCCGTAGACGAGGACGGCGGCGGCGATGATGACCGAGGCCTGGAAGATCCCCACCAGCAGGACGGCCGAGGCCTTGCCGAGCATGATCATCTCCGGGGTCAGGGGCGAGACGAGGAGCTGTTCGAGGGTGCCGTGCTCGCGCTCCCGGGCCATGGAAAGGGCCGTGAGGATGAGGGCGCTGACGGTCAGGATGATGGCCACCAGGCTCGGCAGGATGAACCAGCGGTATTCGAGGTTCGGGTTGTAGCGGTGCCGCACGACCAGCTCCGAGGCGGGAGGCCGGCCCTGGTTCCCGGCGCGCTCGTTGAAGTATGTCGTGGTGATGTCCTGGATGTAGCCGGCCGCGATCTGGCTGCTGTTGGACCTGCGCCCGTCCAGGATGAGCTGCATGGGTGCGGCCTCCCCCAGGGCCGCCTTGCGTGAGAAGTCCGGCCCGAAGCGGACCACGGCGATGACCTTCTGGCTGTCGATGACCGCGGCGGTCTGCCCGGCGCCGGCGAGGTGGATGACGCTCGTGAAGGCCCGGGCGCGGGCGAAGCGTTGGGTCAGTTCCGCGGCGGCCTGGCCTCCGTCCTCGTCGAGGACGGCCAGGGTATTGTTCCTGACCTCCAGGGTTGCGGCCAGTGGAAAGAGGATGACCTGCAGCAGGACCGGGATGACCACCAGCTTGCGGCTTTGGGGGTCGGCCAGGAGGATCTGCAGTTCCTTGCGGATGAGCGCCAGGATGCGCGTGGCCCAGCTCATGTCATTCGTCCAGCCTGCGGGCGGTCTTGAGGGCGGCCAGGGCCAGGAAGAGGACGCTCGTGCCGGTCATGAAGAGGATGTCGGGGACGAGGACCTCCCACACGTCCCCGGCCAGGAAGATGGTCTGCAGCGACGTGACCAGGTAGCGCGGCGGCAGCAGGTAGGTCAGGGCGCGCAGGGGCGCGGGCATGCTGGCGATGACGAAGAACGCGCCCGAGAGCATGACGGCCGGGAGGAAGGCGGCGTTCAGCGTGGTCTGAGCGCTGTCGAACTGGTTGCGCATGACCGACGAGATCAGCAGGCCCACGCCCAGCATGCTGAGCAGGAAGACCGAGGTCACCACGACGAGGGCCGGGACCGAGCCCCGGAAGGGCACGCCCATGAAGTGCACGGCAGCCAGGGCCACCACGGCCATGGAGATCATGCCCAGCACGTAGTAGGGCAGGAGCTTCGAGAGCAGCAGTTCGGTCCTGGTCACGGGCGAGGCCAGGAGCGCCTCCATGGTCCCGCGCTCCCACTCCCTGGCCACCACCAGGGAGGTCAGCATGGCGCCGATGACGGTCATGATGATGGTGATGGACCCGGGGATGAGGTAGTGGCGGCTGACGGCAGCGGGGTTGAACCAGTAGCGCACCCGGATGTCCGCTCCCTGGGCGATGTCTTGGCCGAGATCCCTGGCCCTGGCCTGGCGCCAGTCCTGCCAGGCGTTGCGCATGAACGCCTCGATGAGGCTGGCCGTGTTGGGCTCGGCGCCGTCGGTCACGATCTGGATGGGCGCCGTGTCCCGCCCTTCCTCCAGCAGGCGGGAGAAGTCCCGGGCCAGGACCGCGTAGCCGCGGATGCGCCCCTCTTCCAGCATGGCGTCGAGTTCCGGCCGGGAGCCGGGGAAGACCTCGAAGTAGGTCGAACCCGTCAGTTGGGCGGCGAAGGAGGCTGCGGCCTGGCCGCCGTCCTCGACGCTCAGGCCCAGACGGATGCGGCTGGCGTCGAGGTTGATGCCGTAGCCGAAGATGACCAGGAGCATGAGCGGCAGGACAAAGGCGATGATGCCGCTGCTCGGGTCGCGCAGGATCTGGCGTGTCTCCTTGACGCACAGGGCCTTGAGCCTGCGTGGGGAAACGGGACTCATGACGCCTCCTGCCGGTTGATGAGTTCGATGAAGGCGTCCTCCATGGTCGGGTCCGGCAGGTCGGTCGAGGCCGCCGCGGCCTTGAGGTCGTCGGGCGGTGCCAGGGCGATGAGGCGGCCGTGGTGCACGAGGCCGATGCGGTCGCAGTATTCGGCCTCGTCCATGAAATGCGTGGTGACCATGATGGTCACGCCTTTCTCCACCAGCCCGTTGATGTGGTTCCAGAACTCGCGCCGGGTCACGGGGTCGACGCCCGAGGTTGGCTCGTCCAGGAAGAGGATGTCCGGTTCGTGCATGCAGGCGCAGGCCAGTGCGATGCGCTGCTTGTAGCCCAGGGACAGGTCTTCGGTGACGGAGTCCAGGAAGGGCTGCAGGTGAAAGGAGTCGATCATGGATTCCACGGCGCGGCGCCCGACGGAGCGGGACAGCCCGTACACGCCCGAGAAGAACTCCAGGTTCCGGCGGACCGTGAGCTTGCCGTAGAGGGAGAACTTCTGGGCCATGTACCCCAGGCGCTGCCTGGCCCGGGACGGGCTGCGGCGCAGGTCGATGCCCATGACCTCGGCCCGGCCCGATGTGGGCGTCAGCAGCCCGCACATCATCTTGAACGTCGTCGACTTGCCCGCGCCGTTGGGACCCAGCAGCCCGAAAATTTCGCCCTGGCGCACGGCGAAGCTGACCCGGTCCGTGGCGGCGAAATCCCCGAACATCTTGGTCAGGTCCTCGGCCACGATGAGACTTTTGCGGCTGTCCGGTCGCGGGTTCGCGGCGTTGGCCAGGGCCGACTCGCCTCCCGGTCCGCCGCCCAAAAGATCGATGAAGGCGTCCTCGAAGCGCGGGGTGACCTCCTTCCACTCCGGTCGCCCCTCTATGCCCGCGGCCGCCGGGTCGGGCCGGGCCGCGTTTTCCTTGAGCACGATGCGCAGGTTCGCGCCCTGGATGACGCCGTCGGTCACCTCCGGCCGGCGCA
>DPKT01000083.1 GCA_003542385.1 Desulfomicrobium sp. | reverse complement strand
GGGGGGGGGAGGGCGTCGAGCTGGTGGCCGTGACCCGCGGTCCGGGCCTGCTGGGTGCGCTGCTGGTCGGCATCGCCTACGCCAAGTCCTTCGCCCTGGCCCGCGGCGTGCCGGTCGTCGGCGTCAATCACCTGCACGCCCATCTCCTGGCCTGCGAATTCACGGGTCCCATCGAGTACCCGGCCTTGGGCCTGCTGGTCTCGGGCGGGCACACCCACATCTACGCCATGCCCGCGCCCGGGCGCTTCGAGCTGCTGGGGCGCACCTTGGACGACGCTGCCGGCGAGGCCTTCGACAAGATCGCCAAGCTGCTCAATCTCCCCTATCCGGGCGGCAAGTACATCGACGAACTGGCCCGGCTCGGCACGCCCGTGCGGGGGCTTTTCACCCGTCCGTACCTGAACAACGACAACTGCGATTTCAGCTTCANNATACCTGTGATTTCAGCTTCAGCGGCCTGAAGACGGCCGTGGCCCTGCACGTCGGGCAGCACGCCCTGCCGACCCTGGACTACGCCGACTTCGATCCGGTCGCCGTGGACCAGCGGGTCAAGGATCTCTGCGCCACGGTCAGCGAGACCGTCGCCCAGACCCTGCTGGAGAAGGCGCGTCGGGCCCTTGCCCGCACGGCCGGGGTGCGTACCGTGTGCCTGGCCGGGGGAGTGGCCGCCAACTCCCGTCTGCGCGAGGTCTTTTCGGCCTTCGCCTCGGCCAACGGGCTCAAATTTCTGGCCCCCGCGCGAAAGTATTGTGGTGATAATGCTGCTATGATAGCGTACACAGGTGTTCAGCTGGCCCGAGCCGGGCTGGCGAGCTCGCTGGATTTCGAGGCCATCCCCCGAGGGCGGGCTGTGCCTGACGATTATATCGTAAACCCTTTGTTCAAGGAGTGAATAATGGCTGCTCAAGTGAACGATGCCGGATTCGACACTGAAGTTTTGAAATCTGATCTCCCGGTGCTGGTGGATTTTTGGGCGCCGTGGTGCGGGCCGTGCAGGGCCATCGCTCCTGTCATCGATGAACTGACCCAGGAGTTCGAGGGCAAGGTCGCCATCATGAAGATGAATGTCGACGAGAACCCGGCCACACCGAGCAAGTTCGGCATCCGCGCCATCCCCACGCTGATCCTTTTCAAGAACGGCGAAGTGGTCGAACAGGTCACCGGAGCCGTGTCCAAGGCCAGCTTGAAACAGATGCTCAATGACAAGGCCCTCTAGTTCCTGAGGTTGCTGATCGTCCCTAACCGAGGGTGGCCGCGCGGATACGCAGCCGCCCTCGTTCTTTGCCGAGCCCCGTCCCATGATCCGCGGCCCGGCGCATCCTTCACCATTAGCCAGGTTTTTGCCATGCGCACCAAACTGCTTCTTTTTACCCTGGTCCTTCTTCTGAACGGCTGCGGGGCCATCGACTACTATTTCCTGACCCCGCCCGAGGACACGGCCCAGGAGCTTTTCGAGAACGCCCGCGCGTCCATGCAGGACAAGGACTATGCGCAGGCCATCGACTCCCTGGTCAAGCTGAACGATCGCTACCCGTTCAGCCCCTTCGCCATGGACGCCCGCCTCATGCTCGGCGACGCCTACTCCCTGGACCGCCAGTACCTCGAAGCCGTGGATATCTACGAGGAGTTCCTGTCCATGCACCCGCGGCATGAACAGATCGACTACGTCCTCTTCCAGATCGGCGTAAACAAGTTCAACTCCCACAAGTCCATCGACCTGCCCCAGACCCAGTTGTCCGAGGCCATCGAGTCCTTCAAGCGGGTGGCGGACGGCTACCCCAAGAGCGCCTACCGCGAACAGTCCCTGGAATACATCCAGAAGTGCCGCCGGCTCATCGCCGAGCACGAGCTCTACGTTGCGGATTTCTACTACAAGACCGAGCAGTACGGCGCCGCCTGGGCCCGCTACAAGTACGTCCTCGACAATTTCCCCGACCTGACGGACATCGCCCAGACCGCCGAAACCCGCGCCAAGGCGGCCTGGTTCTACGCCCAGGAGCAGGAGAACGATACCAAGAGGCACCCGAGCAAGATCAAGCCGTATTTCGACTGGCTCTGAGCGAGAGTGCCCGAGACGCTTTCTGAGTATGCTGTTGCGGCGGTTTTGAAGGATGACATGAGCCCTTCAAAACCGCCGCGTGTTTTCTCCCGCTTCGGCGCATATTGGCGTGCAATGTGCAAGCCTCCAAGTGGGTGTTTGGCTTAGGCAAGCACGTTTGCATCCTTCTGGCCGCAGCGGCATCCACGGCGGCCGAACTGTCCGGAATCATCACGGAACCAGGAGCATCGAGTGCAGGAGAAACGCAGATCACCGCGTAAACCGGCCCTGGCCGGGTGTGCCGTCGACCACCTCTTTTCGAGCCGGGAGCCCGTGACGTCGCGAGTGATCAATTACAGCGACAACGGCCTCTTACTCGAACTCGATCACAGCCTCTCCCCAGGCGACGCCGTGGCGGTGAAGCTCTTCCCTGACACGCCGGTAAATGCCGTGCACGGCATCCCCGTCTGCGTCGGCATGGTTCGCTGGTGCGCCAGGCAGGAAGGAAGTTTCGGCGCCCTGTTCAACGCCGGCGTCGAACTGGCCACCAGGATTTCCCCCCATGTTTTCTCCGAGCGTCCTTAAGCCCTGAGATTCGTCACATCCAGAAGCGATTTCGGTTCTGCCCCATTCGTGTCATCTGTCGCATTGAGCGGTCGGAATGCGCTGGCGTTGAGTCCGGTCACGACGCCCGCGCCGATCGATTCGTCATGCCTGACGATCGGAGCGCGCCCTGCGCATCAGTCGTCGACTAAGTTTACATCAGAAAATCTCGATTGCCGGACCGGACTTAGTCGGACTTAGGGCATGAAAATAAAAAAGGCCGGGAGGTAACTGCCTCCCGGCCCATAAAGAGGTGTTGATCTAAGCCCTATCTGCGGCGGCGGGCGACGGCGCCCAATCCCAGAAGGCCGAGACCGAGCAGCATTGCGGTGCCGGGTTCAGGGACAACCGTGGTCGTGGTCAAGCCGGACAGGTGAGATATTTGCGGTATTTGGCCGCCGTTGTTCAGCAGATGCCGTGTGGTCCAATCTCCGGATGACTGTGGCGGCAGTACATAGTAGAGGGCAAATTCAGTGGCACCTTTGACTGCATAAAAACCAAACTGATACGGACTTGCAAGGCTCCATTCCCCTGTTAAGCCTCCGGGATCTGAAGTGACTGTAAGCGCTCCATCCGTTCCACTCATACCATCAACCTTCAAGATTGATTCAATAGAAAGGCTTCCGCCTATCACATTACTGAAATAGTAACTTGCCAAGCCAACAAGAACATCCTCATCTCCAGGAGCGCCGGTGTTCGTATTTCCTGCAAATGTTCCAATATAGTAACCTGTATAGTCAGAAGAAATAAATCCTTTGTAGGCATTTACCGGTGTATCTGCCACGCTGTATCTATATAGTCCATCAATTGAATATCCATTCCACCAGTATTCCGCAGGATTGTTATAAAACGCTGCCTGAACACTAGCTACCGCTCCGAAGATCACTAGAACAGCAAGAATCAATACTTTTTTCATGACACACCTCTTCAAAGGTTTGGGTAAAGGAATTCAAACCTGTTGGAGCAAAAGCCAGACCAGCGGATTGTTTTTCGTCGCCAAATCGGTGCATGACTTTCAAGTAGGTGTCATAACATCCCGTCAATTCGGGAAAAATTTATACTGACCCTGCCCCCGGATCAATTCGCCTCGATTCGGTTTTCAATCACCCCAGGCCACTGTCCTCTTTTCTGCCGTCGATTGCAGAAAATCTCCCACTTCCTCTGTAAGGTTAATCGATTCGGCTGTCGGAAATCTTTCCATGTGTAAAATCACCCCTGCCGGCAGCACAGTCCGCAGGCTTCGAATAGCCACGCGATGGAACCATTGGGCGGAACGAAAGAGCGCAAGAGTGTGAGGAGGGGGCAGGGGGCGGTGATCGCCTTCAAAGCTTGGTGGTGGGCACGGCCCCAAAATCCGGGCAATGCCTATCTCATACTTTTCGGAAAAAAATATTGAAAAAATACTATTTTTTCTGTGTTGAAACAAGCTGAAAAAAAAGTCTTACATCACTATTATAAAATAAAAATAAAATATCCGTAACTAAAATTTGATGTTGAAAGCATCAAAGGAGTGCATGGATTTATTATTCTGAATAATTGTTAAAAATTGTCTTACATTATTTGTTAGACGCTTTTCAGTCTGGCACGAAATTCGTTCTTTGCAAGTCATACATTTAAAAAAATCAATTTATAATTGTCTGGAAAACAATAGGAAAAAAAAAACGATATAAAGCATAAAATATTCATCCTTTCCATGAAATCAGTAGTCGGCTATAAAATAAATTAGCGTCTAATGCTCGACGATTTTGGCTGACTAAAATTGACATGAATTCTTTATTAACCTGACTGGCAGTATCAGAAATCATCATTGAGAAAGAGTGTAAATTAATTCGTATTCAATTTGTCGGAAATAGGGACTTCTGCAACGCGAATACAGCGCTTCCGCTGAAAACATCTCGGAGGGAGCACCCCATGCCTGACGGATTCTTGCCGAACTCTGCGACACACTCATTCCTGCAGGACATTCCCGCATATCATGACCCGTTCCAGACCAACCGTTTTGAGGAGGTTGAATGATGAGACCAGTCATTGCCGCGATCTCAATTCTTCTCCTGTTCATGGGTGCGGTTTCGTGCAAAGAGAATACCAAAGAGGTCTTGAACACTGGCGGCGAAGGATTGTTCCAGCAAGGGAATTACAACGGCGCCATCGTCCATTTCAAGAACGCCCTGGAAAAGGACCCGAATTACGCGGAGGCGCGTTTCAACCTCGGTCTCGCCTACCTTGAAACTGGCAAGGTCGATCAGGCCGAGCGCGAATTCCAGAAGCTCCAACTGCAGAACCCGCATGACGCGCGCGTCTCGTTTCAACTGGCCCGGGTGGCCAATTTTCAGAACAAGCCGGCCGTGGCCGTTCCGCTGCTCACGGAGTTTCTGAAGGATCATCCCGACGATGCGGCGGCACTTGAGGAGCTTGCCGTATCCGCTACCTTGTCCGGCGACCTGAAAAGCGCCCAGGAGCATCTGGAGAAGGCCGTGTCCCTGCACCCGGACAGGCTTTCAGCGCGCCTGTCCCTGGCACGCACGTTCATGGGGCAGGCCATGTGGGACGAGGCCGCGGGCGTGATCGACGACGTGCTCGCCAAGGACCCCAAAAATCAGAGCGGCCTGCACATTCTGGCACAGCTGCAGTCGCGCCGGAAAAACCCCGAAGGCATGCTCGATACCTACGGGCGCCTTGCCACAGCCTATCCCAGCGACCTCTTCGCCAGATACAAGGAAGGCAGTCTGCTCATGGACCGGGGGCAGGGGGATCAGGTCAGGTTGTCCGCCGAAAACATGATCAAGGAATTTCCGGACAAACCCGAGGGGCATCGTCTCCTGGGTCTCTGGATGGCCCGCGAGGGCCGGTACGACGAGGCCGCGGCCTCTCTGCAGAAATCCATCATCATCCAGCCCGACCTGGAAACGTACTACCTTCTTGGCCTGACCTTCTACTACCAGGGCAAGCTGGAGATGGCCCTGACACAGTTCCAGACCGTTATCGACTATAATCCCGGCTTTGTTCAGCCGCTGATCATGCAGGCGGAGATATTCCTGCGCCAGCGGCGCGGGTCCGAAGCGGAGGCGGTGGCCGACAAGCTGGCGCAGCTTTCCCCCGAGGACTTCAGGGGGCCGGCCATCAAGGGCGACGCCCAACTTCTCCAGGGCCGGCCGCAGGAGGCGATCGCGCAGTACGGCAAAGCCCTCGGGCTCGCTCCCGCCCATTACGGCCTGCTATTCCGCAGCGGCCTGCTCAAACTTTCCCTTGGGGACGCCGGCGGGGAAGGGGAGCTGCTCAAGGCTGTGGAGGTTTCCCCAAGGGCCGTCGAGGCGAGGCTGGCCCTGCACGCCCACTACATGCGCGAGGGGAGAGGCGTTGAGGCCGGCAAGATCCTTGCCGACGGAATTACCGGCAGCAAGGCCGACGCCGTTCTGTACAACGCACTGGCCAAGTCCGTCCTGGTCGACAAGGACAGCGCCAGGGCGGAGGCCTATTTCCTCAAGGCCCGCCAGGCCGATCCCGACTACCTGCAGACGTATTACAACACAGCCATTCTCAAGCTCTCCCAGGGGCGTCAGGAAGAAGCCCTCGATCAGTACAACCTGGCCCTCGGCGTGGAGCCTGGAGATGCCCGCGCGCTTGTGGCCTCGGCCATCGTTCTGGAGGCCATGGGACAGGTCCAGGCGGCGGAGGATCGGCTGGAAAAGGCCCGTCAGGCAGACGACCCGGGTGCTCCGCACATGCTCGCGGCCTTCTTGCAGCGCCACGGCAAGAGCGACCAGGCGTTGGCGGTCCTGGAGCAGGAGCTGACGGCCAGGCCCGGCAATCTCGGGCTCGTGGTGGCCAAGGCGAAGCTGCATGTTTCGCGCGGGGAGAAGGACAGGGCCATGGTCCTCTTCGGACAGCTCGAGGCCGCCGATCCCTTGGCGGGCACGATGGAGAAGTCGCGGGCCTTTGTGGCCTTCGGGGAGTTCGACAAGGCCGAGGAGGCCGCCCGTCAGCATATCGCCCTTGCGCCGGGCAAAGCCCAGTCTTTCCTGCCGCTGGCCTGGGTGCTCGAGGCCCGTGGCGACCGCGCCGGGGCGGAGGAGGCCTTGCGCAAGGGGTTGGCGCTGGAACCGGGCAATGCCCGCCTTTGGATCCCCCTGGGCGAGCTGCAGGCCCGTGGGCGCGAGACGGCAAAGGCTCTCGAAAGCTTCGAAAAGGCGTTGTCCATCGCCCCCGCCAGCGTCGACGCCCTGACCGGGATGGGCTGGGCCCTGCAGCTGCAAGGCCGGGACCAGGATGCCATCCGCACGTACCGGCAGGCTCTGGAGATTCGCGAGGACCATGTCCCGGCATTGAACAACCTTGCTATTCTCCTGGCCGAAAGCGAGGAGACCAGCTCCCAGGCCGTGACCCTGGCCACGTCCGCCTATACGCGGGCCATCGGCAATGCCCTGGTCATGGACACCCTGGGCTACGCCCTGCTCCGAAACAAAGAACCCGAGAAAGGGCTTCCCATTCTGGAGCGGGCCCTGGCGCTCTCCCCGGGCAATCCGGTCATTCTATACCACAAGGGGTTGGCTCAGGCGGGGATTGGCAACATACCCGAAGCGAGGTCTTCTTTGGAAGCCGCCCTCGAGAAAGGGGACTTCGAGGGACGCAGTGAAGCGGAAAAATTACTGAAACAGCTCCCGTCAGGTTCGTGAGCGTCGGAATGGAATGCGTGATCGGCAAGCTGCAAATGTCCGACAGCCTCTCCAAGCCTGTAGAGCGACTTCGCTTAACGCTGAGGTTTGAGTTATGGCAACGGTAGTTCTGCGGAACCTGGCCCATGACATCATCTGGGCATTGCTTGCCTTGGCATCGTCACTGGCGATTCTGGGTTTTTCCTTCTCTTCGGAGGCGCTGGTGCGTTGGCCCGCGGCTGGGGGCTTCCTGCTCATCACGGTGGGACCCTCTGTGGCGATCTGGACCGTGGTCGGTCTCAACGGACTGAAATCCCGAGTTTCCTGGGCCCTGTGCAGCCAGATTCTCGTGACGATCCTGTCCATGACAATGTTGTATATGGTCAGGGATGCATCGGGGATCATGCCTTCGGAATCCGAAGTCGCTCTCCTGGGATTCAGCGTGTTTGCCGGCCTCAAGGTCTTCGAGTTCCTGTTTTTCAAGTACAGGCGCGCCTTGCTGGGACAGGGGGTGCGAGTCCTTTTTGTCGGGGACGGTCTCGTGACCGACCTGATGGAGGAATTTGTGAAGGTCAGCCAAGGACGCTACGTAATGCTGGGCCGGGTCGGCAGCATTTCCGGGCGGCCCGCTCTCCCGCCGGGCGGGGTTTCCGGGGAGGCGGATATCACGGGAGGCAGGCTTCTGCGCCTGGCGAAAAATCTCATGGCCGACAAGATCGTGGTTTCCATGACCGAGAAGCGCGGATGTTTCCCCCTGGACGAACTCCTGAGCTGCAAGCTCGCCGGCATTGAAGTGCTCGATGCCCCCACGTTCTACGAAAGCGCGACCAGAAAACTGCTCATTCACAACATCAACCCGAGCTGGTTCATCTTCAGCCACGGGTTCAAGGTCACATGGTTCCAAAGGTTCTGCAAACGCGTTCTCGATATTTGTCTTGCCCTGGCCGCACTGCTTTTTTTCATCCCGTTCATTCCTTTCATCGCTCTCGCCATTGCGCTGAATTCCCCGGGGCCAATTCTGTTCCGGCAGACCAGGGTAGGCCAGGGCGACCTGCCGTTCACGCTGCTGAAATTCCGCACGATGCGCGAGAACGCGGAACTTCAGACAGGTGCGGTCTGGTCGCAGGTCAACGACGGGCGCATCACTTCTGTCGGCCATTTTCTGCGGCGGTTCCGCCTGGATGAGATTCCACAGCTCTGGAACATCCTCATTGGGGACATGTCCGTGGTCGGCCCAAGGCCTGAACGTCCAGAATTCGTCATGGAATTGAAAAAAATAATCCCGTATTATTCTGAGCGGCATTATGTAAAACCGGGGCTTACTGGTTGGGCTCAAGTCTCTTATGAATACGGTTCTTCTGTAGAAGATGCGATTGAAAAGTTAAGATACGATCTCTATTATATAAAAAATATTTCAACTTTTCTCGATATAAAAATAATTTTAAAAACATTTTATGTGGTTTTGCTGGGGAGAGGGAGGTAGATATGTGTCTTTGCAGCGGGATGAACGGACTCGCCACGATGCGTGTGCTCGCCTTGAACGTTGTTTCGCTTTTCGTCGCTCTGCTGGTAGTCTGCGGAGCTGTCCATGCAGACGAAGCCAGTGAGTACGTCATCGGCGCCGGCGACAGCCTGAATGTGTTTGTCTGGGGCGAGGAAGAATTGAGCGTGACGGCCCTGGTGCGACCCGACGGGCGCATTTCCCTCCCCGGGGCCGGCGAGATCATGGCCGAAGGGCTGACTCCCGCCGCCCTGCAGGACCAAGTCTCAAGCCGCTTGGCCAATCTGGTCAAGGATCCCCTGGTCACTGTCTCCATGGCGGAAATAGCCAACAGCAAGGTCTACATCATTGGGGGAGGGGTGCCTTCAGGGGTGTTCGACCTGAAACAGAAGACGACGCTGCTCCAGCTCCTGGCCAATGTCGACCTGACCAGGGCGGACCTGCGCGGCGCCCATGTGCTGCGCGACGGGACCAAGCTTGAGCGCGACTTCGAGAGCCTGCTGCAGAAGGGCGACCTCAGTCAGGACCTCGCCCTGCGCCACAACGACATCATCTTTTTCCCGGCCCTCCCCGAGCCTTACGTCTACGTCCTGGGGGCGGTGAGCACCCCTCAGGCACTGGCCTTCAAGGAGGGCATGACGGTCCTGGACGCGCTGTTGGCCGCCGGCGGCTTCAACAAGTTCGCCAACCGCAACGACATGATCGTGCTGCGGCGGGAAAACGGCGTGGAGGAGCGCATCAAGGTGCGTGGGCGCGATCTGGCCGAGGGCAAGGACCTGAGCCAGAACATCCTGCTGCGTCGCGGCGACTACATCATCACCAACGATAGCCTGTTCTAGCCTTCGGGGGATCGCTTTCACATGGACCATCAATTGTATCTGGAGCTGATGCGGTATGCCCGGGTGCTGATCGGGCGAAAAAGGCTGTTGATCAGTGTGGCCCTCGCCGTGACCACCTTCGGGTTTGTCCTGAGCTACGTCGTTTCCAAGGAGTACGAGGCCCAATCCACCGTTTTCATAGAACAGAGCGTCATCAACGACCTCGTCTCCGGCATCGCGGTGACCCCTTCCATGGACGCCAAGATCAAGGTGCTGACCGTATCCATGCTCAGCCGCGACACGCTGTCCCGTGTGCTGCGCGTGCTGGACAAGGACGTCATCCTCAATTCCGAAACGGAGTTCGAAAAATACCTGGAGCGGTTGCGGCAGGACATAAACGTCAAGCTGGACGAGAAGAGGGGTATCTTCTTCATTTCCTTCAGGGACCCCGACCCGCGTTATGCCCGCGATCTGGTGAACACCCTGACCCAAGTCTACATAGAGACCAACACCGCCTCCAAGCGGGAGGAGTCTCTGGCCGCGACCCGGTTTCTCGGGGAACAGATCGAAGGCTTCAAGAAGCGGATCGATGACGCGGACGAGGAGATCAATCGTTACAAGGCCCAGCACGGCATGCAGCTGGCCGTGGATGAGACGGTCATACGCTTCGAGATCGCCGAGGCCCAAAAGAAGCTGGAGGAAATCCGCGCCCGCCGGGTCGAACTGGAGGCTCAGGCCCGCATCCTGTCGTCCGGAGGGGGGAACGGGAATCCCCTGGCCGATATGGAGCGGGCTCTGGCGGTGCTCCGGCAGACGTACACGGAAAACCACCCCAAGGTTGTCCGCCTGAAGGCCGAGATTGACGCCTTCAGGGAGAGGCCGGCTATCCGCAATTCCGCGGGCGGCGGAACATCCATGTCCAAGGCCATGGTCATGGCGGAGCTGGAGGCCAGCAAGAGATACGAGAAATCCAGTCTGCGTGAGATCGAGGAAAAGACGGACCTTCTGCGCAAGCTGCCCGTCATCCGCAGCGGGCTGAACGAGCTGTTGAGACGCAAGGAAAACGAGAGCCAGATCTACAATCAGCTCGTGACGCGTTACGGACAGTCCGAGGTATCCAAGCAGATGGAGATCGAGAACAAGGCCATGACCTTCCGCATCATCGACCCGGCCGTGGAGCCGAACATCCCCGTCAGCCCCAACCGGCCGCTGATCATGCTCGGCTCCCTGGCGGCCGGCCTGGGGGCGGGCGTGGCGTTGATCCTCGTGCCCTACATGATGGGCGGTGCGGTCAAAAGAGTGGCCGATCTGCGCATTTTCAACCAAAGGGTCATCGCCGTCCTGCCAATAATCCCCAAGCCGGCTGAAGAACTGCAGCGCAGGAAGTCCGACCGGATTTTTCTGGCGGGCGCGTTGGCCTACTTTTCCGTGCTACTGGTGCTGGGGATTCTTGAGGTGATGCGGAAAACGTATGTGGAGGATTTTTTTGCCCTGTTTTTCTAGGGCCGACGAAAGCGATTTGATCGGGGCGGGCCGCACGGGTTGAAACGGGCCTTCTAGACGCACCGATATGTATTGGAAAGGCATTATCGTGAAAAACACTCGAAAGGGCGATAGGCGCAGCATGAGCAGAATCGAAGATGCGATGGCCAAGGCGGCAGGGTTGCATTCCAGTTCGTCCAAAGGCGGTGGGAAGAAGAAAAAGCGCGCCAAGGGCTCGGACAGGCATCCTTTGAAGCACGGTGAGGAAAGCCGGTCCATCCGCCTGCCTGAAGAGACCATGGTCGTCGTCAACGAGCCTTTCTCGCCCATGGCGGAAGAATTCCGCAAGCTCAAGGAGGCGCTCGTCAAGATGACCAAGCGCGAACGCTTCGACAACCTCATCGCCGTGACCAGCGCCACCGCGGGAGAAGGCAAGAGCATGACCGCCATCAACCTGGCCGCCACCCTGGCCCGGGAATTCGACCACACGGCCCTTCTCGTCGACGCCGACCTGCGCAGGCCAAGCGTGGACAAGTACCTGAACCTCGGTTCGAAGAAGGGGCTCGCGGACTGTCTGCGCGAAGGGCTGGATGTGGGGGATCTCCTCGTCAGGACGGAGTTCGGCAAGCTCACCGTTCTGCCGGCTGGTACGCATGTTCCCAACCCAGTGGAATTCTTCACTTCCGAAACCATGCGGCAAATCTTCCTCGAACTCAAGAATCGCTATGCGGACCGTTACATCATCATCGACACCCCTCCTGTCCTGCCCTTCGCCGAAACCCGTTCCATCGCCAGCATCGCTGACGGGGTCATACTTGTCGTCAAGGAGGGGCGTCCGACGCTGGACCAGATTCAGGAAACCATAGAGGCGCTGGAGAACAAGGTCTTGGGCATCGTCTACAACGGGGCCCAGCTCCAGGACAGGTCAAGCTACTACTATTATTAGGGATAGGCCATGTACACCGACTATTTCGGTTTGCGGGAAAAACCCTTCGACCTCCTCCCCAACCCGGACTTCCTGTTTCCGAGCCAGGCGCACAAGCGCGCCATGACCTACCTGACCCACGGCATCACCCAGCGGGCGGGCTTCATCCTGCTGACCGGGGAGGTGGGCTCCGGCAAGACCACGCTCATCCGCAACCTGATCAGGTCTCAGCTGAAGGGCAGCGTCATCGCCAAGGTCTTCAACACCAGGGTCGACTCCCTGCAGTTGCTCGTGCAGATCAACTCCGATTTCGGCCTGGAGACGGAAGGGCGTGACAAGGCATCCCTCCTGCGGGACCTCAACGACTTTCTGATCGTCCAGTACGGAAAGCGAAAACAGTCGGTCCTGATCATCGACGAAGCGCAGAACCTCACCGCCGGGATGTTGGAAGAGGTGCGCATGCTCTCCAACCTGGAGACGGATCGGGACAAGCTCCTGCAGATCATTCTGGTCGGCCAGCCCGAGCTGCGGGATACCCTGGCACAGCCGAGGCTCCTGCAGCTCAGGCAGCGAATACAGATCAGCTGCCACCTGCAGCCCCTGAGCAAGGACGAGGTTCGGGAATATATCCTGTTCCGCATGGAGAAGGCGGGCAAAAGGAACGCCGTGACATGGCAGGATGACGCGATAAAGGCCATCGCTTCTTACAGCCGCGGGATTCCCCGCCTGATCAACATTCTGTGTGATTACGTCATGGTCGACGCCTTTTCCACCCAGACAAAGACAATCGAAGGCAAGGTCGTGCACGAACTGGCCACCGACCTGTCCTTCGAGGCGCAGTACTGGAGCTCGAAGCCTCTCGCCCGGCCGGAGCCGAATCAGTCGTCGCAGTCCGCCCCGCAACCCGAGAAGCAGCGGCCGGCCGAACCCTCCGACCCTGGCTCCCTGAACGGGCTCTCCAGGGTCATGAACGCCCTGGGCGCCATGAACAAGCGATTGGAAGCGCTGGAATATCTGCCCGTCTGGGACCATGCCGCCCTGCTGGACCTGAGGGAGCGCTTGGACATGCTGGAGGTCATGATGGAGAAGAAGGTCAAGGACTTGTGGGTGTCCCATCAGCAGCTCCGGACAGAGCTCACACCGAAGGAGCCCCCTGAACCGGAGGGGCGCAGCCCGCAGAAAAAGCCCGGCAACCCCAGAGATCTGCTGAAGCTTCTCTGGAAGGACTGACGAAGCCCCAGCCGTTCCCGTGCGTCAACCCTGACTGAGCATATCGAGGAGACCTCTTCATGAAATTCAGTCTGATCGCCACCGTTCTCCTGTTCTTCTTCGCTTCAGCTGTTTGGGCCGAATCCGAATGGACCCCGTCGATATCCGTGAGTGAGGAGTACAACGACAACGTCGATGAGGAACACGACGCGGAGGAGGATTTCATCACCACGGTCAGCCCCAGTCTCGGCTACCGTTACGAAGATGCCCGGGTGCAGTTCGACGCGGCCTATACCCTGGACTGGAACACGTACGCCAAAGGCACCAGGGACCAGGAGTTCAACCACGACGCGAAAGTCTACGGATTGCTCGACGCGTGGCAGAACTTCCTCTTTCTGGAAGTGCAGGACACGTACCGCCTGGTCAACGAAGACGTCACGCGGGGCGAAGTGCGTGAGGAGGATTCTACCAGGGATCAGGTGCAGCAAAACATGTTCATCTTTTCGCCGTACATCACTCCGAGATTCGGCGACCGGACATCGGCCAAGATTGGCTATGCCTACAACAATATCTGGTACGACGACGATGACTACGATCTCAAGAACATCCATCGCGGCTTCATCGACGGCGACTACGAACTTTCAGCCAGAGCCTCGCTCCTGTCAGGCTACTCCTACGCCATGGAACTGTCCGATGAAGACACTTTGGACCGGCATATCCTTTATGGAGGCGCGCGGTACGCTTACGCGGAGAACGGAAACCTGCGCTTCAAGATCGGTCCCATGTATTCGCGCTATCGCGATCGGGACACCAGCTCCTCCAGCGTCTACTGGGACGCGGGGCTTGATCACGACTTCGGCGTCGTACGGCTCGACCTGGCAACGGGCATCAGCTTCGACGACGACCCGGACACCGGCGAGACCTTCGAGCGAAGGTACGGAACCGTGACCCTTTCGAAAGCCTGGCCGCGAACCACAGCCAGCGTGTTTTCGACCTTCGAGGACTACGAGGAGAGCGCGGATTCCGACACGGATGAGACGGAATCCGGGGAAAGGGTCTCTCTTGGGACAAGCCTCTCCCACGAGCTTACGCAGCGCCTGACTGCCTCCGCGAGCGTGGTCCACGATTTCGAGATCGACTCGGACGAGGACACAAAGCGCTGGTACGCAAACGCCGGGTTGAGCTACGCCGTGTCGGAACGGGTCGGCCTCCACGCCTGGTATCGTTTCAAGGACTCCGATTCCGACGACTTGGACGATGATTTCACGGTCAACAGAATCGGTCTGCAGCTCACCATGACTTTCTGACCCGCGGGCCTTGTCGTCAGCATGGCGGGCGGAGGAGTAAACGCGGAGAGCGTTTTCGACCACGGGTCGGCCTGGAAGAGGTGAAAGGGAAGCCCATTCGAGGGAAAGCATGAAAAACGCACTGACAATTGACGTGGAGGACTATTTCAACTCAGCGAGCGGGCCGCCGATG